>NZ_JANHGP010000053.1:0-184028 GCF_024494585.1 Acinetobacter sp. 5862 | reverse complement strand
CCTGATTTAATATCAACATTAGATTTAAAAGAGACAAAAGTGGTATGCGCAGATAAAGGCTATGATTCAGAACCACTTAGTTGAAAATATGTTTTGTTGATTAAAGTAATTTAGAGGAATAGCTACTCGATATGACAAGCTCAAAAGAAATTATCAAAGTTCTGCTATTAATCTCCTTTGGCTAAGTGTTTTTTTTACAAGCTGCATAAAAGCTATTGATTGTTTATGATAAATAGATCAAGCAAAGATATTTGAATAGTATGGATAAAGATTTTAAGTCAGAAACTTATAAGGTAGATGAAAGTACGACTGATACCATTCTATGGTTGATGCAGCATCAGGATATTTTTGATTCTTTCCATTTTGATGTACATACTCAAGAGTTGTCAGTCACACATGCAGCAGGTGTGGATATTATTCGGGTAGGAATGTTTTTAAATGCCAAATACGGCATTTTAGTGACATCAATTTAATATGATCGAAAAAAAGCCTTGTCAAATAACAAGGCTTTTTTTTTATGCACTCATAGCATCTACGGAGAGTTCAGCAACAGTTGGTTTCGGTTTTTCTGCTGTTAAACCTAATTTAGCAAATAGGATTTGGTCTTTACCTTCTCCAGCATTAGGCGTAGTCAATAACTTATCACCAGAAAAAAGCGAGTTTGCGCCTGCCATGAATGCAAGCGCTTGATCTGAATCACTCAGTGATTCGCGTCCTGCCGATAATCGAATATAACTATGAGGCATAATAATGCGAGCAACAGCAATAGTACGAATCCATTCGGTCACATCTAACTTTTCAACTTCAGCAAGCGGTGTTCCTTCGATCGGTACAAGCATATTGATTGGCACTGATTCAGGATGTACAGGCATAGTTGCAAGTTCTTGTAATAAACCAATACGGTCATTACGACTTTCACCTAAGCCAACGATACCACCACTACAGACTTTCATACCCGCTTGACGTACATGATCTAATGTATCTAAACGATCATCAAAAGTACGCGTACTAATAATATGTGAATAGTATTCACGAGAGGTATCAAGGTTATGGTTGTAATAATCTAAACCTGCATCTTTTAAGCGTTCAGCTTGTGACTGATTGAGCATACCTAAAGTCATACAAGTTTCTAAACCGAGTGCTTTTACTTCTCGAACCATTTCTAACACATAGGGCATATCTCGTTCGTGTGGATTGCGCCAAGCAGCGCCCATACAGAAACGTGAAGAACCAGAATCTTTTGCTGTTTGAGCTTCACGAATGACTTTATCTACTGCAATACGCTTTTCTGCTTCTAATTTTGAGTCGTAATGTGCAGATTGCGAGCAATACTTACAATCTTCTGGGCATTTACCTGTTTTGATTGAAAGCAGTGTGCTGACTTGAATGGTATTTGGCTGAAAATGCTCACGATGAACGCCTTGTGCTGCAAATACTAAGTCTAGAAAAGGTTGGTCATATAAAGCTTGGATTTCATCACGAGTCCAGTCATTACGTAAAGTCATTGTTATATCCATGATGATTGATTACAAACATTGAGATTAATCATACAGAAATCGTGCCAAAGCCAAAGGGCAAAAAACATCATTTTTCTATTCAGGTACGTTTATTTGCTGCAATTGTTGTTGAATTGCCCACTCAATATGTATATTTACAATCTCATCGTGTAGAGCTTTTGCTTCTTGCAATTGGCTCACGATTTCAGCCGAGTATGGAGCATTTCCCAAGCCGATTGCAATATTCCGTTTAAAGGATTGATAGCCTGTGCGCCGAATTGGACTACCTTCTGTTTTTGCAAGAAAAGTTGCTTCATCCCATTGCCAGATCTCTAGTAAGCTAATGTTATCTAAACTATGTCTTGGGTCAAAGTCTGGAATTGACGCAGTTTTAGCAAAGCCATTCCACGGGCAAATCAGCTGACAATCATCACAACCAAAAATACGATTACCAATACCTGAACGTAATTCTTCAGGAATGATTCCTTTATATTCAATAGTTAAGTAAGCAATACATTTCCTTGCATCCAACATATAAGGTTCAACAATGGCTTGTGTTGGGCAAATGTCGATGCAAGCAGTACATGAGCCACAATGGGCTGTTGCGGGTTGATCAAAAGGGAGGTCAAGCGAAGTAAATAGCTCACCCAAAACGAAGAAAGAACCGGATTTTTTATGAATGAGTAAGGTATGTTTTCCTGTCCATCCCATGCCCGCACTTTCGGCAAGTGATTTTTCAAAAATAGGTGCTGAGTCCGCAAACGGGCGTGATTCGAAATCGCCCACTTTTTCTTTAATACGACTGGCCAATGTTTTAAGTCGACCACGCATGACTTTATGATAGTCACGTCCACGCGCGTAGCGTGCAATAATGGCTGAATTTGGTTCAAATGGTACATAACGGGGCTTAGGTGATGCCACAAGATAGTTCATCCGCACACAAATAATGCTTTTAGTTCCAGGTACAAGCAATGTTGGATCAGCACGTTTTTCTAAATTCTCTTCCAAATAATGCATATCAGCATGGTAACCACGTTTTAAATATTCTTTAAAACGTGGCATTTGATCTTGAGCATCAGGTTTGGCAATGACACAATCAGAAAAGCCCAAGTCTAAAGCTTGAGTTTTTATCCATGTTTTAAGTTCTTGAGGATCAAGCTGCTGAAGCTCAATTTTATCAAGTGATTTTCCAGAGGATGTGGTTGAAGCCATAAACCAATAATTAGGGGATAACATGCAACGTTCAGTTTACCATAGCCAAAGCATTCAAGCATGGGAGCAGCGTTGGTTTGCGCAGCAAAATTCATCTTTAGGATTGATGCAACAAGCCGCTTGGACAATCTCACAGCAGTTAATTGAACCATTTAATAAAAATAAAATTCAAAAGATCGCAATTTGGTGTGGACAAGGTAATAACGCAGGTGACGGTTACTATATCGCTGCTTTTCTAAAGCAACATGGATTTCACATCACGGTTTATGCAGCTGAACTCGGTCAATCTTTAGATTTAAAACAAGCTGTACAATATGCACTGTTAAATCGAGTTGATATTCAAAGTATCGATTATTTATTGTCGGAAAATGCGAATCACCAAGAAATTCCAACTTTTGATTGTCATATTGATGCTCTGTTTGGCATAGGTCTCAATCGAATGCTGGATCAAAAATGGCAGTCGATCATCCAGTTATTTAACTCACAGATTGGTTTAAAGATTGCTATCGATATTCCGAGTGGGCTACATGCCAATACAGGTCAGGCTTTGCCATGTGTAATACAAGCCGATCATACCTTTACAATTTTGGGTTATAAAGCAGGTTTGTTTACAGGTCAAGGAAAGGAATATGTGGGAAAACTACATTTAGTCAGCTTGATCCCAATTGATGCAGAATTAAAACCACTTGCATATCTATCACCTGAAAAAATCGCTTTACCAAAACGTCAGGCTTTTGGGCATAAAGGCAGTTATGGGCATGTACAGGTGGTGGGTGGTCATGCGGATATGGGTGGAGCGGTGATTATGTCTGCTGAAGCTGCGTTTCATGCAGGTGCTGGAAAAGTTAGTGTGGTCTGTCATGCCAAACACCATCAGGCCATTCTGTCGCGTTCACCAAACATTATGGTGCGAGATATTAATTCGTTGGATCAAGATGCAATCCAAATCTTATTAAATCATGTGGATGCAGTCTGTTTTGGTATGGGTTTGGGACGGGATGAATGGGCAGAACAGATTTATCAGCAATGGTTTGATTTACTCAATCAAAGTTCGCACTTAGAAGTCGTGCTTGATGCGGATGGACTTTGGTTTCTGGCAAAGCATCAGCAAAAATTAAAACAGCATATTTATGCCACACCACATTCAGGTGAAGCTGCGACTTTGTTAGGTTGCAAGCCTGCTGATATTGAACAAGATCGAATCGTTGCAATTCAGCAACTGCAACAAAAATATGCAGGGCAATGGCTATTGAAAGGTGCAGGTAGCCTGATTTTAGAAGATGAATTATTTATCTGTACCCAAGGCAATGCAGGAATGGGTACAGGAGGAATGGGGGATGTGCTGGCAGGTATGATTGCCAGTTTAAAAGCACAATTTCATGAGCAAGTCGCATTGCATGAAATTGTGAGTTTGCATGCACAGGCAGGGGATTTACTGGCTGAACATGGAATGCGTGGTTTACAAGCACATGACATGGGGAAAGTGATTTATACAGTGGTAAATCAAGAAAACTAACGCCTTCTACTACTTGAACGACTCCGTCCCCGAGCCATACCACCGAGCGCATTTAACACTGCCATTTTGCTCATGCTGCCTGAAGCATGGGCATGACAGATTGCAGCAGCTAACGCATCGGCTGCATCAGCTTGTGGTTGAATGCTTAGGTTCAATAAACGCATTACCATCATTTGTACCTGTTCTTTTTCAGCAGCGCCATAGCCCACCACCGACTGCTTAATTTGACGGGCAGTATATTCCGCGACTTGTAGGTCTAAATTGACCAATGCCGCAATTGCCGCACCACGGGCTTGTCCAAGTTTTAAAGCAGAATCAGGGTTCTGCGCCATGAAAACTTGTTCAACGGCAGCCTCAGTAGGACCGTGGAATTTAACAATACGTTCAACACCTGCAAAAATACGTTTGAGTCGTTCAGGCATTGCTTGCGTTTCAGTACGAATGGTTCCTGCATCGACAAAACGTAGTTTATTGCCATCTTTTTCGATAATTCCATAACCTGTTAAGCGTGAACCAGGATCAATACCAATAATTAATGACATGTCGAACTATAAAAATGAAAGATTGTTGATATTGTTACATAGCAGGCTTCTCGATACATAATATTTTTGTAGGATTTTGAATTATAAGAAAATAGTGGATTTATTAAACAGAGTAGGTTTTATTGAGTACATATTCCGAAATTCGATCTCTTTTGAACAGATCAACTAATAAGGCTTATTTTGATTTGTTTTTAATCAATTTGTATTTAATTTGAACGTTAGGCAGTAAATTATGTGATTTTTCTAAAAAAAAATTGCATTGTGGGGGAGATGGGCGTATAAAGCATCTCATTGATCAAACATGTTGATCAAGATGTTGATGCGGGATGGAGCAGTCTGGTAGCTCGTCGGGCTCATAACCCGAAGGTCGTTGGTTCAAATCCAGCTCCCGCTACCACTTTAAAGTTAATTGAATATTAGCTCTGTGATTATTGAATTGTTGTTATCTGAAAGATTAGACGGCAATTAAGTTAGCTGAAATAACCCTAAAGAAAGCTAAAAATTATTAGATTCTAGAATTGTAGTTTACCTCTCTCCATATATCTAGCGTTATAGTAAATCCAAATCGATCACTTGAGCTCAGAAATGAGTGATTTTGTGTTGAAAATTATTAATGAATGGCGTGTAGCCAAAGCCAGCAATGGCAATGAAATTTGTGTGCAAATTATCCCGCTGAAACGTCAACAAAATACGTTGGATGGTTTCAAATGGGTAGAGGTTGGAAAGAAAATCCAGCTAGAGTCGGGTCGAGAAGTCGATTTTAATCTAGATGGGAAAAGCTTCTATACCGATGTTAATCAGCTTTATCGATTAATATAGATAATTTACGCACTTGAAGTATCTATTGGTTAAAGATAGATTGGGTTAAATCAATATTCATAATTTGATTTAATTCATAAATGAACAAAGTTTAAAGGTTTAAAAGTATGTCTGATACAGTTACTGGTACTGTTAAGTGGTTTAACGAAACTAAAGGTTTTGGTTTCATTCAAGCTGATTCTGGTCAAGATGTTTTTGCTCACTTCAGCGAAATCCAAAGCAAAGGTTTTAAAGTATTACAAGAAGGCCAACGCGTTTCTTTCGTACTTGGTCAAGGTAAGAAAGGACCACAAGCAACTCTCATCACTGTTATCTAATTTTTAGACCAGTAAAAAAAGCTCACATATGTGGGCTTTTTTGATGTTTTTTATGTGCGAGAAAAGCATCAAAATAATTTTTAAATATCATTATTTGATTGAGATAAATGAAATTTTACAATTTTTGAAATGCTAAAAGCGATTGTTTTTTAATAGGATTTTTTAGTAATACAACTATTCGCCCCCAATTTTTCATCTACAGTTAGATAATGTTTGTGCCGAAAAAGTAAAGTGGCGTATATTAAATAATAACTAGAAGAATAACACTGTTGATTCAGAAAATCTTTCATCTCGTAGTTTAGATAAACCTTTCGTGTTATCAGATTTAATCTCAGAGTTTATGATTCCAAGTTACTTGCTGCTAAGCATTCCAAATATTTCTAATAGGTTAAATATATGTCTAACACTGTGACTGGTACAGTTAAATGGTTCAATGAAACTAAAGGTTTTGGCTTTATTCATGCGGATTCTGGGCAAGATGTATTTGCTCATTTTAGTGAAATCCAAAGTAACGGTTTTAAGGTTTTACATGAAGGACAACGTGTTTCATTCGCTATTGCTGATGGTAAAAAAGGACCTCAAGCAACTGGTATTACAGTAATTGCTCAAAACTAAACATCTAAATTAAAAAAGCTCACAATAGTGAGCTTTTTTAATTTTCGGATAGTATCCATAAATTTTAATCATCATTATTTCTTGTAATGTACCTATTTTTGTCACAATTTAACCTATTGGTTAAAAAATTGCTCTAGCATATTATTAGACTTTTTGCTAATTTTAACTGGTGGATTATTTAGGCAAATTAACAATTGCCGTACATTAAATGAGCGCAAAGTTATGGAAAACTTAGAGCAATTGACTCAAGGGCTTGAGCAAGAAGTTCATGTACATTGTAAACGATCTATAGGTACGTTGTTGTTTAGTTTCCTAGTTTTGATCGCAACGAGCTTCTAGTGAAAAAAGCACCTTAGGGCACTGCTGTCTCACAAATATCACAAGAAGAACCTCAACTGAGGTTCTTCTTGTTTATTCCATTTTTTGTCAGGTAAAAACAAAGCCTTCAATGGTTTCCTTTCAAATAAATTCACCTGAATAATTCTTAATAATCTTTGAATACTCCATCGTTCTTGTGCCATATGTTTCGCAAAACTCACCAGTAAATACGCGATTAGTGCAATCCATATTTGTGTTTGTATCGCATTGCGGCTACGGCCTAGAAACGATTTCAATTTAAGGTGATAAAGCTTTTCCTGTTGTGATTCGAGATTAGATTCAATATCCCTCAAACTTTGACGGCATGATAGTTGGGACATTAATATTGCAATAAATTGATCCCATCGTGTTGCTGATCTTAATTTTTGTGCTTGATGGCATTGTTTTGTAAAACGTTCAAAATCTTGTCTCAAAATGGGCTTGAGTAATTGATGAAATACCGTATTCTGATGTGAAAAAACCTGAATCCTTGTAGTTGAAGTGTTTGTTCGCACTTATATTTTAACTACTTTGGACTCAGGTTTTTTTATTTAAGTCTAACTATGGGACAGCAGTGCCCTAAGGTGCTTTTTCTAGAATGATTAATGGTGACGATGTTTTTTCTTTTTCCAATGACGTTTGTTATCTTGGCGATTGTCATAATCACGATCTTGACCAACTTGACGACCTAATGCAGCACCGCCCGCTGCGCCAGCTGCCGCTCCGATATATCCACCTGTGGTTCCACCTACATTTTTACCAACAGTGTAGCCACCAACACCACCTAAACCACCGCCAATCGCAGCTTCAGTACGAGTACGTTTGCTACTTGCAGCCGCCGCACCGCCAGCACCACCGACAGCAGAGCCAATCATCGCACCATTATTACCACCAATTTCTTTACCAATTGCTGTACCAACAACACTACCTAAAGCAGAAGTTGCTGCAACACGTGTGGCATTATCAGCATACACGCTGGTTGCTAGAGTTGAGCTTGCTAAAATTGCGCTCAATAACAAAATATTCGCTTTCATTTTGACTCCATGTTCCCAGTAATGGGACATCTTTTTAATGACTGCAAATGTAACAAAGTTTGAGAAAGAAAATATGGAGATGCCGACAGAAATTATTACTACTTAGTAAGGAGAATGTAGTGTTTTGTTAATAACAATCCTGAATAAGGTGAAATAAATATTTGTAATCAATCAAATACTGATTTAATTCACAAAAAGAGGCTTAAACGACAAGCACTCTTTAATGGATTGTAATTAATCTAATGGAACTTTCTTACTCGACTCTTCTTCTAATTTGTGTTGATGAGAATTTATTTCTTGTTGATGACGTAAATGATCTAGATCACGAATGTTCTTTTGGGTCGCTGTGACGCCAAACAAACTGAGTAAGAAAGACATAATGTAGTACCCTTTTTCACTTAAAGTGAGCGTAGCGTTAGTTAAACTAAATAGTAATAATCCAATGCAAATACCAACTGATGCCCAACAAAGCGCAACATAAATCATAGTTACAGGTATTTCTTCTAATTGATCCCGTAATGTTTTTTGTAGTGAGATCGTGGAGAACAGTCCATATAATAGAATGATCAAATAATAGCCTTTTTCATGCAGAGGCATTTCTGCATTCCACAATCCAATCATAAAACCAACAACACCAATAAGAACCGCAAGCCAGCTTGCGGCTGTGAAGGCGAGTGTAGGGCGGTTTATTAAATTACTCATGGTTTATCCTATTGTTTTATCATTCTAATTTATCTTTGATTATTTATATCGAAGCTCAGGGAAGAGAACAACCTATACATACTAAAAAACGCAGAATTTGTGATGAAATAATAGGGGATTGGTAAGTTACCTAGTTTCTCTATGTCTTTTAAGCCTTAGAATCTGTAAACTATGCGCAATTTTTTGATTTTGCTCGTGCTTCATTATTTTGATCGGCACTGAGTCTTTAGTTTTGAGATATTCCGCCCATGAAAGCATCACTCCGTTTAAGACTGGATCAGCTTTGTGATCGTCACGAAGAGCTGACTGCATTGCTCGCTGATGTAGAAGTAATTTCGAACAATAAACGTTTTCGTAAATTGTCTCGCGAACATAATGATTTAACAGAAATCACTGAGGTTTGGAGCAAATATCGTCAAGCGGAAGAAGATATTGAAACGGCTGAAACAATGAAATCAGATCCCGATTTCAAGGATATGGCAGAAGAAGAAATTAAAGAAAATAAAGCGCTTCTCGTTAATCTCGAAGAACAATTAAATGTTCTAATGATTCCGAAAGATCCAAATGATGCCAATGCAGCATACCTTGAAATTCGTGCTGGAACAGGCGGTGACGAAGCAGCGATTTTTTCGGGTGATTTATTCCGTATGTATACCAAATATGCTGAAACACAAAGTTGGCGTATTGAAGTACTTTCTGAAAATGAAGGTGAGCATGGCGGTTATAAAGAAATCATTTGCCGTATTGACGGCGAAGGCGTCTATGGTCGTTTGAAATTTGAGAGTGGTGCACACCGTGTTCAACGTGTACCTGCGACTGAATCTCAAGGTCGTGTACACACTTCAGCGTGTACTGTTGCGATTCTGCCCGAAGTGGATGTGGATACCACAGTTGAAATCAATCCCGCCGATCTGCGCATTGATACCTATCGTGCATCAGGTGCAGGTGGTCAGCATATTAACAAAACCGATTCTGCGGTGCGTATTACCCATATTCCATCGGGTGTGGTAGTGGAATGTCAGGAAGAGCGTTCGCAACATAAGAATAAAGCCAAAGCGATGGCATTGTTAGTCTCACGTTTAGAAAATGCGAAACGTGCAGCCGCTGATGCAGCAACTTCAGAAATGCGCCGTGACCTCGTTGGTTCAGGTGATCGTTCTGAACGTATTCGTACCTATAACTACCCTCAAGGTCGTATGACCGATCACCGTATTAACCTGACTTTATATAAGTTAGATGCAATTATGGAAGGTGATTTAACGGAATTGCTGGATAGCTTACACCGTGAATATCAGGCGGATCAGTTGGCGATGCTTGCACAGGAAAATGGCGGCTAATGAATATTGCTCAAGCCTTAGAAATCAAAGGTGAAATTGATAGCTATGAACGTCAAGAGGCGGCATGGCTACTTGAACACCTACTAGGTATCAATGCTTTAGAACTCAAATTAAGACTTGAGCAAGAGTTGACTGAAATACAGGAACAGGCTTTTTTAGAAGGGCTTGCACGTATCGAACAGGGTGAGCCTTTGGCTTATGTCACAGGTTCACAACCTTTTTGGACGTTGGATTTAAAAGTCACCCATGACACTCTAGTGCCACGCCCAGATACCGAAATTTTGGTTGAAACGGTGCTCAAACTGCCACTCAATCAACATGCGAATATTGTTGACCTAGGCACAGGAACAGGCGCAATTGCTTTGGCGCTCGCAAGTGAGCGTCCGCAATGGCAAGTCACTGCAACTGATATATACGCACCAACTTTAGACGTGGCGCAGGACAATGCAGTTCGACACGGGCTGATGCAAGTGAAGTTCGCTTGTGGGGCTTGGTTCGAGGCTTTAGAGCAGCAACAGTTTGATTTGATTGTCTCCAATCCGCCGTATATTGATCCTGATGATGTACATATGCAAAAGCTCAAGTCTGAACCTGAGCGTGCTTTGATTGCTGATAAGAAGGGTATGGCGGATATTGAAACCATTATTACCCAAGGCAAAGATTGGCTTAAACCCAATGGTTGGATTGTGCTTGAGCATGGCTATGATCAAGGCCAAGCGGTACGATATATTTTTGAACAACAAGGTTTTAAGCAGATTCAGACTATCAAGGATTATGGTGGCAATGACCGTGTCAGTCTAGGACAAAAAACTATTTAAGCTTCTATTTTACTAAATAGTGTTTTCGCACGATAAGCACCGGGACTAACGCCTGTCCATTTTTTAAAAGCGCGATGAAATGCACTTGGATCATGGAAATGCAAATCATCACTGATGTTCTGAATTGAATCATTGCTTTTACTGAGCCGTTCAATTGCAATATCGCAGCGAATATCATTTTTTAGCTGCTGATAACTGACACCTTCTTGTTTTAAACGGCGTTGAATGGTTGCCGTTGACATATTCAGTTGTTGGGCAATTTCTTTGAGTTCATCCCACTCTGAGGGTGGTTGTAAAAGCAGTTGACGACGTATTTGCAAGCTTAAAGAGTTTTCATTTTTAAAGCGAACAATTAGGTTATAAGGCGTTTGTCTGAGAAAGTCATTTAAAGCCTGTTTATCTTTTTTGATTTTGTGTTTGAGGTAATTTGCATCAAACTCAATTCGATTTTGATCAGCATTAAATTGAATATCTTCGCAAAAACGAACACGATAATCCTGTATTTCGACAGGTTGATGACATTTAAAGGTCATTTTCTGAAAAGGGATGCGCTGGTCACTTAGCCAACACATTAAACTATGGACTAACATCAAATAGGTCGAATAAGTAAACATTCGTTTAGGATGTTCACGGTCATGCAAAATTAAGTATGCTTTTGCACCTTGTTGAATCAATTCACCTTGAATGTCATCCAACACTAAACTCAGAAACTTTAAGATTTCTTGAATAGCTTGTTCTAATGTTTCTGCACTGAATGCCAACTTTGCCAATAAGCTATAGCTTCCTCGACGCATTGGATGGCAATCCATTCCTAGAAACTCATCATTCATATGCTCTGCTAGCTCAATCCACAATCGTGCACATTGCATCACTGGAACACGGGCTTTAGCTGAACTGAGCAGTTCGACTGAAACGCCTGCTTGATTAGCAATATGAAGAATATCTAAACCTCGACTTGCGGCAACACTCAATGCTTCACGAATTAAAGCAATTGAAATTGTATCTTTAGCAGAATTAAGATCGATATCGGCGCTTTTGTTCATATAAAAATGAAATATAGAAGAGTAAATAGGTTGAATGCTCAAAAGTCGCATCACTTTTGCCACTTTTAGGAATTGTATCGGAAAAAACTTGGCTTTACTCTCGCTTATAAAAATTTATATCTTTAATTTACGAGGAAATTTAGATGAAAATTCAAGGAAAACATTTTGTTATTACTGGTGGTGGCTCTGGTTTAGGGGCTGCAACAGCAGAGGTTCTCGTTAAGCAAGGTGCGACGGTTACCTTAGTCGATATGAACACTGAAGCGGGTGAACAACAGGCACAAGCATTAGGTGCACAAGCTGAATTTGTAAAATTAGATGTAACTGATGAACAAGCTGCAGAGCAACTCTTTAAAGATGTTGTTGCAAAATATGGCGCGGTATATGGACTAGTCAACTGTGCAGGGATTGGACCCTCAGCAAAAGTTGTTGGCAAAGAATCTGTACATGATTTAGCTATGTTCTCAAAAACCTTACATATCAACGTGACGGGTACATTTAACATGTTGCGTTTCGCAGCAGATGCAATGAGTAAAAATATTGTTGCTGAAGGCGATGAAGATCGTGGGGTGATTGTAAATACAGCTTCAGTTGCTGCTTTTGATGGGCAAATTGGACAAGCGGCTTATTCTGCATCAAAAGGTGCTGTAGTTGCGATGACGCTTCCGATTGCGCGCGAGTTAGCACGTCATCAAATTCGTGTTTTAACCATTGCACCAGGGATTATGGAAACTCCAATGCTGAAAGGCTTACCGCAAAATGTACAAGATGCCTTAGGGCAAATGGTGCCTTATCCATCACGTTTGGGACGTCCTGAAGAATTTGGTCGTTTAGTTGCACATATTGCTGAAAATTCATATTTAAATGGTGAAGTGATCCGCTTAGATGGCGGTATTCGTATGGCTGCGAAATAAATTTATTTAAATCATTTATAGATTTATTTATAAAACAGTTGTGAATGAAAATTTACAACTGTTTTTGTTTTGATATGGTTTATTCATAAACTAGCTTTGAGTTTTAGTCATTTCTGCTGGTTTTTGTACAATTTTGCAAATCATTCATTCACTCAATAGGGGGGTATAGATGAAATATCCAATTTTGATCTGTTCTGCATCTAGCTTGTTTTTAAATGGTTGTGTTGGAAATATGAACCCAACAGGCGGCAACTCAAATCCTCATTCTTCCAACTGTACGTTCACTTATGCAGTAACCTAAATCATGCATGTTATGCGTCAATGAAGGTGCTCCTAAGCGAGCATGGTGCTGCCAATAAATAGCTTTTAAATCAGTATATTTCTGATGGACATACATCTGTCGCTTTCGCCAAACATAGTATCCCGAAGTGCTAACACTTAGACATTTACAGGCACAAGAAACCGTAACCTTAGTCACAGCTATAAGCTGTTAAAGTCGATAAAATATGTGATTTTGTAATCACTTCGAATATATTACTCAATTATCGGATCATAAAATCAGCATTAGGTTTATATATGCATATTGATTTAAACAGCGACTTAGGCGAAAGCTATGGTGCTTGGAAAATGGGAAATGATGAGCAGATTCTTGCGATCGTGAGTAGCGCTAATATTGCATGCGGTTTTCATGCAGGCGATCCTGTCAATATGTTAAATACCTTAAAACAAGCGGCTGCTCAAAATGTTAGTGTGGGAGCGCATGTTTCGTATCCAGATCGGGTTGGTTTTGGTCGCCGTAATATGGATGTATCTTATGATGAATTATACGCAGATGTCCTTTATCAAATCTCAGCGCTGCAAGGGTTGGCTCAAGTCGCTGGAACAAAAGTGACTTACGTCAAACCACATGGTGCTTTATATAACACTATTGCCACCAATTTAACTCAAGCTCAAGCAGTGATTGATGCAATACAGCATTCAGATAAAAAATTAGTGTTAGTTGCATTGGCGGGTTCGCCTTTAATTAATTTTGCTCGTAAGCAGGGAGTTGTCGTTATTTCTGAAGCGTTTGCTGATCGTGCTTATCATCGTAATGGTGAACTAGTTTCACGCCGTTTAGAAGGTGCTGTTTTACATGATGCAGAAGTCGTAGCTCAACGTGTACTGAGCATGATTCAGAACGGAGGTATTGAGTCGATTGAAGGGGATTTCACTACAATTCAGGCAGATACCATTTGTTTGCATGGTGATACCTTTGGGGCGGTACAAATGGCAGAAAAGATTCGCCAAGTATTGTTAGAAAATCAAATTGAAGTTCGTGCTTTTAGTCTTTGAATGAGTTTTAAACATTTTAAAAGAGCTGTTTTATGCGATTTCTATCCGTTAATTTAGATTGTTTTTTGATTGAGCTTGAAAGTTTAGAAGAAACAATGGCGGTTCATTACTGCTTAAAACAAGCACAGCATCCTCATATAAAAGAACTTATTCCTGCGGCACGTAGCATACTGATTTATTTTGATTCGTTATTGGTCGAGATGCATACAGTGATCCGATGGATTTCAAGCCAAAAAATCAGTCAGGATACTTTGCGTCAAGGGAAGGAAATCGTTATCGGTGTGCGCTATAACGGTATTGATTTAAATAATGTTGCTGAATATTTAGGAATAAGTACTGAACAAGTCATTCAGAAACATACCAACTCTTATTGGCAAGTTGCATTTATTGGCTTTGCTCCCGGCTTTGCTTATCTAACCAATCCTGAGCAAGTATTTAGGAGTATTCCACGCTTAGCATCACCACGTAAAAAAGTTAGTGCAGGGGCAGTAGGTTTAGCAGGCGAATATAGCGGTATTTATCCTCAAGATAGTCCGGGAGGATGGCAGTTGATTGGACAGACTGATGAGATATTGTGGGATATTCATCGACAACAGCCTGCTTTATTACTGCCGAGTGATCATGTCATCTTTAAGGATGATAGTCATAATCCAACCCAAATTTGTATGCCTGCTCAGAGATTTTCTCAAAGAAAATCGATTAAAAAACCTGCTGTGTTACGCGTTAAAAATGTTGGCTTACAAGTATTGATCCAAGATGAAGGACGTAAAAATTTAGCTGAGCTAGGCGTGGGGCGGGCAGGTGCTATGGATCAAAAGGCATTTCGTCAGGCAAACTTAATTGTTGGCAATCCACAGAATGCAGCCGTCATGGAAGTTTTAAATGGTGGATTGCGATTACAGGTTTTAGAAGCAACAGTTATTGCTGTGACAGGTGCGGAAACGGAAGTCTGGATTACTTATATTGGCGCGGATAAAGTTAAAGTGGCTTTGTATCAGCCAATTGCTTTAGATTATGGTGATGAAATTTATATTTCAGCACCGAGTGCAGGGATTCGTAATTATATTGCGCTACGTGGCGGTATCGCTGTTGAGCAAGTACTAGAAAGTGCTAGTTATGATTCTTTGGCTGAATTGGGTACAAAACCAATTCAAGTGGGTGATGAGATTCATTTTGCCCAATTAAAAACGCAGCCTGTCAGCTTAAATCTAATACCGATTAAATTACCTAAACGAGATGAGATTATTGAAATAGATCTCGTGTTAGGGCCGCGTACAGATTGGTTTGCCGAAGAAAGCCTTGATTTATTGTTTAAACAAACTTGGTTAGTGAGCACAGAGAGTAATCGAATTGGATTGAGATTAGTGGGTGATCAGCCTTTAACGCGACAATTCGAGCAAGAATTACCGAGCGAAGGTTGTTGTACAGGTGCTTTGCAAATTCCTCCAAATGGTCAGCCTGTATTATTTATGAATGATCATCCTATTACAGGTGGTTATCCTGTGATTGCGGCGGTCGCATCCTATCATTTGGACTTAATTGCACAGATTCCAGCTGGTTGCCATATTCAATTTCGTAAAATTTATGATTTCATGGATGTCAAAAAAGATGCATAAAAAACATAGGTTGCTGATTGCGAATCGCGGAGAAATTGCTGTACGCATTATTCACGCATGTAAAGATATGGATATTACATCAGTGGCGATTTATGCAGATGATGATATTGCCAGTTTGCATGTTCAACTTGCAGATGAAGCTTGGGCATTATCAGGACAAACAGCACAGCACACTTATTTAGATATCAATAAAATTATTGACATTGCGTATAAAGCCCAAGTGACCATGATTCATCCTGGTTATGGTTTTTTATCAGAACGTGCCGAATTTGCCCAAGCTGTGATGGATGCGGGGCTGATTTGGATTGGACCATCTCCTGAAACTATCCATAAACTTGGTGACAAAATACAAGCGCGTAAAATTGCACAGTCGGTAAATGCACCTTTGGTTCATGGTACTGAACAACCACTTCAATCAGCTCAAGAAGCCGTATATTTTGCGAAACAGTATGGTCTGCCGATTGCGATAAAAGCTGCTTATGGCGGTGGTGGACGTGGTTTAAAAGTTGCTTGGCAATTGAATGAAGTTGCCGATTTATATGAATCGGCTGTGCGAGAAGCATTCGCTGCTTTTGGTCGAGGAGAATGTTTTGTTGAACAATATTTAAATAAGCCTCGGCATTTGGAAGCACAAATTATTGCTGATCAACAGGGACATATTGTCGTTGTAGGAACGAGAGATTGTTCTTTACAACGCCGTAATCAAAAGCTAGTCGAGGAAGCACCTGCACCATTTATTAATGAGCATATTGAAGCTCAGTTAGTGCAATCTGCTATTGCAATTTGCCGCGCTGCAGATTACGTCGGGGCAGGTACCGTCGAGTATTTACTTAGTCAAAATGGTCAACTTTCGTTCTTAGAGGTTAATACACGTCTACAAGTTGAGCACACAGTTACTGAGCAAACTACGGGCCTAGACTTAGTTGTAGAACAAATTCGAATTGCTTTAGGTCAACCACTTTCGATTCAAGAAATGCCAAAACCAATAGGACATGCAATTGAATTCCGAATTAATGCGGAAGATCCAGCACGTGGTTTTATCCCAGCATTTGGACAGCTTACTCGTTTTCACCCACCATCAGGAATTGGTATTCGTCTTGATACGGGGGTGATGACTGGAAGTGTTGTTTCAAGTCATTTTGATTCTTTAATTGCGAAATTAATTGTGACTGGTGCAACTCGCGAGATTGCAATTCAACGGGCTAAAAGAGCGCTTGCCCATTTTGAAATAGAGGGCATTGCTTCAGTATTACCATTCCATCGTGCAATCCTGTCAGATGCTGACTTTATTGATGAATTTAAAGTACATACACGTTGGATTGAACAAGATAGTCGCCATGATTATCCTCACTATTCACGTAGTAAACTGAGCAATCAAGTTGAATTACAACGTTATCCAATTGAAATAGATGGAAAGTTGCATCAGATTGGCTTACCAAATGGATTTTTTAGTTTAGTCGGGACACCCCCACCCAATCAGAAACAAAATGATTCTGATCAGAACCCAAGTAGTAATAGTGTCTTAGCACCGATGAGTGGTGTAATCACCGTGTGGAAAGTTCAAGAAAATGATCATGTAAACCAAGGTGAGACAATTGCAATTATGGAAGCAATGAAAATGGAGGTCCCTGTGATTGCTCCACAAACGGGGAAAATTCAAAAGCTGATAGAGATTAATCAGACTGTTGAAACGGATTCAAAAATTGCTGAGATAAATTAGAGTTTTTGTATATAAGACAGCTAAAGGATATGCCATTAAATCTCTAAAATGAGATCTAATGGCTTTGGCTAAATTAACGACGTTTATTATAAACTGCCAGAGCAGCAGGTAAATTTTTACGCATATCACTAATACGTTGACTATTTGATGGGTGAGTTGATAAGAATGATGCACCACCAGCACCATCTACACGATCCATTTTTTCCCAAAGACTAATTGCTGCATTTGGATTATATCCTGCTTTTGCCATCAGCATTAACCCACCAAAATCAGCGCGACTTTCTAAATTACGAGAATAGGGTAAACCAATACCAATTTGACTACCTAAAGCAATTGCCGCATTACCTGCTTCACCAATATTCGCACCCGCATAAGTCGTACCAATCCCAATCGCTAAGTTTGTAAGTGCTTGTGCACCAATTTTACTTTTGGCATGTTCTTCTAAGGCATGGGTCATTTCGTGTCCCATAATTGCTGCGATTTCATCATTGGTCAAATTCAGCTTGTTCACAATACCCGTATAGAAAACGACTTTCCCACCTGGCGCAACATAAGCATTTACAGTATCTGATTTTAGTACTGCTAACTGCCAATCAAAACGCTGACCGGTTTGGTTCATTTGGTCAGCATACGGTTTTAAGCGCAAAAATACTGAATTAATACGTTGATAAGTATTTGAGCTCATATCCAATTGATTCTTGGCACGAGCTTCCTGTGTCATCTTTGCAAAGCTTTGAGCCGACTGAGCATTTAATGTGGCACTGTCAGCACCTGCCATATCTGCAAATGATGCACAACCTGAAATCGTTATTACAGTCATTGCACAAAGGCTTAAAGCCAATTTTTTCATACTTATTTGCTCCAAATCAGTATCTTATAAATATACCCATGATTAACAAGAATTATAAAAAAAGTTCGCAAGGCTTTATATTCTGATTATCTCTATAATCATAGTAATTATGTAAGCAGAATTGATGAAAAGCTAAATAGCTTAGCTTCATCTGGATAAAATTAAAGCCAGTGGTTTGCACTGGCTTTGAAATTAGCTTAAAGCTAGAGGGGATTAATCCTCATCATCAAATTCATCTTCAGAAAATGCGTTATCATCTAAAGAAGTATCAAAAATTAAAATTGCTTTACCATCAGTTTGAATCATGCCTTGATCTTCAAGTGTTTTTAAAACACGACCAACCATTTCACGTGAACACCCCACAATACGACCAATTTCTTGACGTGTAATACGAATCTGACGACCATTCGGTAGAATCATTGCCTCAGGCTGCGCAGATAAGTCAATTAAACAACGCGCAATACGACCAGATACATCGATAAATGCTAAATCAGTGACTTTACGCGTTGTATTCTTCAGACGGCGAACAAGCTGAGCAAATACAGCATAGCTCAGGTCAGGGTATTGCTTGCTGAGTTCGTGGAAATTTTCATATGAGATTTCTGCAATTTCGCAAACATCTCGAGTACGTACTTCTGCGGTACGTTGAGGGTTATTTTCAAACAGCCCCATTTCACCAAAGAAATCACCTGGATTGAGATATGCAACAACAATTTCACGCTCATCATCTTCACGTAATATGATTGACACTGAACCTTTTAATATTAAATACAGTGATTTTGATTCCGTTCCAGCGTCAACAATCGTGGTGCGTTTAGGGTATCTATTAATATGAGCACGTTTTAGCAATGCTTTAACTGACTCAGGTAATTGACCTGGAGACAACGCATCAGTGCTAAGATGTGAAAAATTTGAAGTCATGCTTAAAATTTCCGAATTTGGATAAAACCGATCGCACAGGCCCCATGGAGCCTTTTCTACACAGAAGAGATGAAATTCCTTATCAACTCATTTTATGTTAGTGTACAAGAACTGAAGTAAATTTATAACGTTTTTCGGGTAGTTGCAATGCAAACAAGTGTACATTGGTTAGAGAATGTTGCTTTTGAAGCGAAATCAGAAAGTGGTCACAGTGTAGTGATGGATGGTTCTGCTGAGTATGGTGGTGAAAACCGTGGGCCACGTCCTATGGAGTTGATTTTAATGGGACTTGGTGGGTGTGCTTCGTTTGATATTGTGACTATTTTAAAGAAATCACGCCAAGATGTGACCGATGTTGTATGCCAGTTAAAAGCGGAGAGAGCTGATTCTATTCCTGCGGTGTTTACAAAAATTCACTTACATTTCGTAGTAACAGGTAAAGCGGTTAAAGCAAAGCAAGTTGAAAAAGCAGTTGAGCTTTCAGCAGAAAAATATTGTTCTGCGAGCAAAATGTTGTCTGATGGTGGTGTAGAAATCACACATGACTTTGAAATTGTAGAAGCTGATTAAGACTTAATTATTAAGTTTAACTAAAAAGTGATCTATTTGTTTTAGATCACTTTTTTATCGACATAGTTTTTATTTCAGTAATAATTGTGGGTCTACCCGTGCATCATTTAAACTCATTCCCCAATGTAAGTGTGGACCAGTGACTCGACCTGTATTTCCTACTAAACCTAAAAGTTCACCTTGAGTAATATGTTGTCCCTTTGAAACTTCAATTTTACTGAGATGGCAGAACATACTGATTAAACCTTGACCGTGATCAATCAAAACAGTCTTAGCATTGAAAAAATAATCACCCGTTTGAACGACAATGCCATCTGCTGGCGCTACAACTTTTTGGCCAATTGGTGCTGGAATGTCTAGACCTGAATGTGGGGGCGCGTTCTTCATTATTAAAGAAACGTTTGCGTCCGAATGAGTTAATAAATTTGCCTGCTGTTGGTGGAATAAAACTTGGAAATTTAGTCCAATAGCTTTGACTGAAAGAATTATAAATCTCATTTTGTTCTTTTGCTTCCGAAGCATATCGATCAAGTTGATTTTGATTCGGATTAACATAGTCTTGGTTTTTTACATTGAGGTGTTGTTCAGCATATTGATATGGCAGTATTTCAATCTGTATGGGCATAGTATTGGTTGTTAGGCTTAACCTTCCCAATGGGGTAGAAAGAGGAATTCCAAAAATAGCGTATCGTTGAGTGCCTTCTTGTATAATTAGAATCGGTTTTTTCTCATAGAAAAACTTGGGTAATCGTTGATGGAATTGGAATAACGGCTATACCGCCTGCATGTCGTAAATTCTGTGGTAATTGAGCGATAGCCATCTGAATAGGGAAAAGCAAATACTAGCTATTACAATTCTTCTTAAATGCATAACGATCATTTTTAAATGAAGTAAAGACTTAAGGTAAAAGTTTCACCCTAAAATAACAATATGGATATTGTTTAAATCAGAATAGATAGAAAATTATACAAAATATACTTGAAATAGATTGTTTATATACCCATATTATTACTGAGTTTTATAAAGTTTAATTTAAACAAAATATTGAAAAATATATAAATTTTATTTGAAATTTTAAAAAGTGTTCCCATCTTAGTGATAAGTTAAAAATTTGTTGTGAGGAATAACAAGAATGCGCTTTGAAAAATTTACGAACCGTCTACAGCAAGCTCTTTCAGATGCACAATCATTGGCAATGGGTAAAGACCATACTTCTATTGCGGGTATTCATATTTTATCGACTTTACTAGAAGAGCCTGCCAATTTAAGTTTGTTGCAGCAATCAGGTGCACGCTTGCCAGAGTTAAAACAAAAGTTAGAACAAGCAATAAGAAATGCACCGACTTTATCAAATCCAACTGGAGATATTAATCTTAATCCTGAAGCGGTAAAGATCTTAAATTTAGCTGATCGTTATGCGCAAAAAGCAGGTGATGAATTCTTATCAACAGATTGGGTGTTATTAAGTTTAGCGGAAACGGGTGAAACCAAAACGATATTAAACAGCGTTGGGGTAACACCAGATAGTTTACGCAAAGTAATTGAAAATATTCGAGGAAATGACAAAGTCATGAGCAATAATCATGAAGATCAACGCGATTCATTGAATAAATATACCATTGATTTAACAGAACGTGCTTTGGCTGGTAAGCTTGATCCAGTTATTGGTCGTGATGATGAAATACGTCGCACGATACAGGTTTTATCACGCCGAACTAAAAATAACCCAGTCTTGATTGGTGAACCTGGCGTGGGTAAAACTGCGATTGTTGAAGGTCTAGCGCAACGAATTATTAATGGTGAAGTTCCTGAAAGTCTAAAAAGTAAACGGGTATTATCTTTAGATATAGGTTCGTTGCTTGCAGGCGCTAAATATCGTGGTGAGTTCGAGGAACGTTTGAAAGCCGTTCTGAATGATCTTGCAAAACAAGAAGGTGAAATCATTCTATTTATTGATGAATTACACACGCTTGTAGGTGCAGGAAAAGGCGATGGTGCAATGGATGCAGGTAATATGTTGAAACCTGCTTTAGCACGTGGTGAGTTGCGTTGTGTTGGAGCAACAACTTTAGATGAATATCGTCAATATATTGAGAAAGATGCTGCCCTAGAGCGTCGTTTCCAAAAAGTACTCGTTGATGAACCAAGTGTGGAAGATACCATTGCGATTTTACGTGGTCTAAAAGAAAAATATGCAACGCATCATGGCGTTCAAATTTTAGACTCAGCAATTATTGCAGCTGCAAAAATGTCGCATCGTTATATCACGGATCGTCAATTGCCTGATAAAGCCATTGATTTAATTGATGAAGCTGCTTCACGTATTAAAATGGAGATCGATTCTAAACCCGAAGCTTTAGATAAACTTGATCGCCGTTTAATCCAATTGAAAATGCAATTAGAAGCAGTGAAGAAAGATGCAGATGCTGGCAGTAAAGCTGAAGTGAATCATCTTGAACAGCAAATTGCTGAAAAGCAAAAAGAATATAATGATCTAGAGGAAATTTGGAAAGCCGAGAAGACACTCGTTGAAGGTGATAAGAAAGCTCAAGTTGAATTGGATCAAGCCCGTGTTGCTTTAGAAAAAGCAAAACGTGAAGGTGATTTGGCTGAAGCAGCACGCTTACAATATGGCGTGATTCCTGAGTTGCAAAAACGCTTGGAACAAGCGGAAGTCGCTGAGGAAAATGAAGAACCGAAGCTAATTCGTACCAAAGTGACTGAAAATGAAATTGCTGAAGTAGTGAGTGCGGCAACAGGCATTCCTGTGGCGAAAATGCTACAAGGTGAACGTGAAAAACTACTGAATATGGAAGAGTTTTTACATAACCGTGTAGTCGGGCAACATGAAGCCGTGGTTGCAGTTTCCAATGCAGTCCGCCGTTCACGTGCAGGTCTATCTGATCCGAATCGTCCGAGTGGATCATTCTTATTCCTTGGACCGACAGGTGTGGGTAAAACTGAGTTAACTAAAGCATTAGCAAACTTCTTGTTTGATAGTGATGATGCAATGATTCGTATCGACATGTCTGAATTTATGGAAAAGCATTCTGTCAGCCGTTTAGTGGGTGCTCCTCCGGGATATGTGGGTTATGAAGAAGGCGGGGTTTTAACAGAAGCTGTTCGTCGTAAGCCATATAGTGTGGTGTTATTTGACGAAGTGGAAAAAGCTCATCCAGATGTATTCAATATCCTGTTACAGGTATTGGATGATGGTCGCTTAACTGACTCTCAAGGCCGTGTTATCGATTTTAAAAATACGGTCATTGTGATGACATCTAATTTAGGCTCACAAGATGTACGTGAATTAGGTGAAGGTGCAACTGATGAGGAAGTTCGAACAGTGGTCATGAGCGCTGTAACTCAGCATTTCCGTCCAGAGTTCATTAACCGTATTGATGAATTAGTCATTTTCCATTCGTTGAAAAAAGCTCAAATTCGTGGTATCGCGGACATTCAATTGGATCGTTTACGTTCACGTCTGAGCGAACGAGATATGGCTTTAACTGTTGATGATAGTGCATTTGATCTATTGATTGATGCTGGTTTTGATCCAATCTATGGTGCACGACCACTAAAACGTGCAATACAGCAACAAGTTGAAAATAACTTGGCTCAGAAAATCTTATCTGGTGAATTCCAGCCCGGAGATAATATTCTGATTAAAGGTGATAGTGGTCAGCTTGTGTTTGATAAAATGAAACTTAGCTAAATCTAATTTGAATGATTGGCTAAAAAGATGGCGATGAAAATCGCCATCTTTTTTTATATCAGTGCAATTTATCTGATTTCTTAAAGAATATTATCAATGACATTGCGATTTTATGAAAAGCTTGCTAGTTTCGGAATAAATAAGAAAAAAATTCAGGATGAATTAAAATGGAGAATAAGCAGCATTATTACACTTATATTGGTGTAATTGTGTTCATAACAGCATTTCCGATCGTAGGTTGGGCTGCACAGCCGATGACAGAGGGAACTTTGGCCTTACAAACAGGTATGTTGACCAAGGCGCTGCCTAATATTATTGAGAAAGCACAGCGAGATGCGATGCAGCCAGAAGAGGAGCGTTGGCGTACGCAACGTGTTTTAAGCGATCGTAATTTACGTGAAATAAGAATTAGTATGCTTGCTGAAGGTGCTTTATCGCCTTATGAAGAACAAAAGAAAACGTCTGTAATGGATGTGCGGGAAAAGAAGAAAGCAAGTATGAAGCCCCATGATGAGGCTCCAGATAACTTCATGATTTATGAGTTTGATTCTCCTAATGTAAAAAGAACCAAATTCACATTTAAATAATGAGAAAAATCATTCCTTAAATTTGATTATGTTGGATTTTCCAAGCACGATGAATTTTTTGATTACGTTTAAAGTCTAAGCCTATCGTTTCAGAAGTAATTTCTTCGACATGATAGATTGCTTCGATTTCTTCATCTAACTCAAACCCACGATAGTTATTTGAGAAGTACAAAGTACCATCACTGGTTAAACGATTCATTGCACGTTTAAGCAGGGAAACATGATCACGCTGTACATCAAATGTACCATAAAACTTTTTTGAGTTAGAGAAAGTTGGAGGATCAATGAAGATGAGATCATATTGTTCATGACCTTCTTTTAACCATTCAAAGCAATCACTCGAAAAGAACATATGTTGTTCATCAGCATGATCTACCGTTAAACCATTCAATACAAAATTTTCTTTTGACCAATTCAAATAAGTATTTGATAGGTCGACACTCGTGGTACTTGCTGCACCGCCAAGTGCTGCATGTAAGCTAGCAGTTGAGGTATAGCTATAAAGATTAAGAAAGTGTTTGCCACGTGCTTCTTTGGCAATTCTTAGACGAATTTGACGATGATCTAAGAATAAACCAGTATCTAAATAGTCTGTTAAATTGACGAGAATTTTAGCTTTGCCTTCCTGTACAATAAAACGTTTAGACGCAGTGCTTTGTTTCTCATATTGATTGGTTCCCGTTTGCTTTGCACGGGTTTTGATAAAAATTGCGTCACGATTTAAGCCAGTCACTGCACGAATGGCAGCTAAACCCAAATTAAAACGTTTTTTTGCTTTTTCAGGATCAATTGTTTTTGGTGGTGCGTATTCCTGAACATGCAAACGATCTCCATATAAATCGATGGCAATGTTAAAATCAGGTAGATCGGCATCATACAAACGTAAGCAAAAAATATTTTCTTTCACAGCCCATTTTTTTAAGGCTTGCATATTTTTTTGCAAACGATTGGTAAAGTCTTCTGCACCTTCAATTTTTTCAAATTGCTGAGGTTGCCACGTCGCTAAGAATGGTTGAACTACGGCTGCAGGTTTTACTGTGCCGAAACGGATATAAATTGGAAGTTTACCATTCATCAAACGTAAAGTTTGAGGTTCGGTGATAGCCAGTACATCTGCTTGTTCAATTTGTGCTGCAATCACGGCAACAGGCTGATTTGGAAAATTCTTCTGTAATAATCCTGATAAACCTAAATAGAATGATCGACTAGAGGCCTTATCACCTAAACGTTCCCCATAAGGAGGGTTGGTGACAACAAAGGCTTTTTTACCTTCAGCATGGAAATCATCCCAATCTGCTAAAGTCCGTTCTTCAATTTGAATTTGGTCGAGTATTTTTTCAAAACCTGCTGCAATGATGTTTTGGCGAGTGGCTTTAACCGCTTCCCAATCCGCATCGTAGGCATAAAACTTGGGTAGAGGTTGCTCTAAAGCCTTTGCATGACGTTCTGCTGCTTCTGCTTTCAGTGATAACCACAATTCACGATCATGTCCATGCCAACCATTGAAGCCAAAGCGACGTACTAAGCCTGGTGCACGATCGGTTAAAATCATTAATGATTCAATAATGAATGTTCCTGAACCACACATTGGGTCAAGAATAATGTCAGGCTGATATTGTGCTAATTGAGCTTTTTGTAGAATTGCCGCTGCCAGATTTTCTTTAATTGGCGCATGGGTCATAAAACGGCGATAGCCACGCTTATGCAGAGAATCACCTGATAAATCTAGGCAGTAAGTATGCTCAGTTTTGCCAGCCAATACATAAAGTGTAATTTTGGGTTGTTTAATATCAATACTTGGGCGTTTGCCAACCGCCTCCATAAATGAATCAACAACACCATCTTTAACTCGTAGTGTAGCAAACTGTGTATTGACTTTAATTTCGCGTTCTACATGTAGGCGAACAGCAAAGGTACTTTGTGGTGCAAAAACAAGAGACCAATCAAAGCTAATCGCACCCTCGTAGAGTTCTTCTGCAACATCACGCGCGTCATGTGTGAATTCAAGTTCATGGGTATGTATTGGTAACAACACACGAGAGGCTAAACGAGACCACATACAAACGCGATAGGCATTCTCAAGTGTGCCTTTAAATATTAAACGCCCAGCAAAACGTTGGATATTTTGAATGCCTAAATTCCCAAGTTCTTGTTGTAATAAGGTTTCAAGCCCGTCAGCACAGGTCACCCAATAGTCTGTTAGACGTGGTTTAGCGTTCATTCAAATTTCCAAAAACATTTTTAGCAATCGACTATTTTAACTGATTTTGGAAGAGAAATACGGTTTTTCTTTTGATGTTTAGCCTTATTATGTTCCATAGATTAATTCTAATTTGTGGTCTAAGGCATATTGTGAAACTCTTTGGATTAGTAATACGGTATTACTTATTTAGATTGAATCACGTCTTTGCTTTAAATTTTCAGCATATGTTTTTTACTTATCAGATAAGTTCACCATGTCATAAAATAATTTTTATTTGTTTTGAATGGTTGGTACATATTTTGCTTTCTAAAGCTGGATTATCAAGAAATACTTCTCCCAACGATGTGAGGACTTTATGAAAGCAAATACGAACCATGAACTTGTACTAAATGCCGAAGCTTTTTCTGTTGCAACTCAAATGTATGTGCGTTTAAGACGAGTCTGTAGTCGTGTGATTGATGTGATGTATTTGGTGCATGACCAAGCTTATGCTAGATATATTATGCAAATTGCACTGGAAACGCGCGATGCCGAATTAGCGCATTATGTTGAGCGTTTAAGTCATTTGCTTGATTTATATCCTGAGTCTGAATCAACATTATTTGTAGCAGAACCAAAGCAAACAAATGATGAAGAACTTTACTTTGCCGAAGTCACTGAAGAGGAAATCTATCGGGCACAAGTATCGCATCACTATATTGGTGCGCTCCGCTAGCCGAATCTGTTGCAACTCTCTCATTTAATGCAACATAATGGTGAAAAGTTGTTCTGCGAAAGTAGAGAAATTGGGCTACACTATGCAAGTTTTGGTGATTCGACCTATAGGAATCTTTTATGCATATTGCAGCCCTGCATCAACCAAGTCAGGTTCAATTGAATCAACAAGGAAATTTAAAGCACTTCTTAACCATTGAAGGTCTTTCTAAAGAAAGCCTGACCAAGATTTTAGATACCGCACAAAGTTTTTTAGACGACAATAATAATTTGATTAACCGTCCGTTGTTAGAAGGGCTGACGGTAATGAATCTTTTTTTTGAAAACTCTACTCGAACTCGCACTACATTTGAGGCAGCTGCAAAACGTTTGTCTGCAAATGTTCTGAATATCGATATTGCACGTTCAAGTACCTCTAAAGGTGAAACCTTACGTGATACGCTTTGGAATTTGGAAGCGATGGCTGCGGATATTTTCGTAGTTCGTCATTCATCTTCTGGGGCAGCACATTTTATTGCTAAAGATGTTTGTCCTAAAGTGGCAATTATCAATGCAGGTGATGGTCGTCATGCGCATCCAACGCAAGCGATGCTAGATATGCTGACCATTCGCCGTGAAACCAAGAAGCCATTTGAAGATTTAACTGTGGCGATTATTGGTGATATTAAACATTCGCGTGTAGCACGTTCCAATGTGGCTGCTTTACAAACACTAGGTTGCAAAGATATTCGCGTGATTGCACCAAATACGCTGTTACCGGTTGGTTTTAATGAATATGGCGAAAATGTACGCCTGTTTAATAAAATGGATGCAGGCGTAACAGACTGTGATGTGATTATTGCATTACGAATTCAAAATGAGCGTATTGATTCACCTGCATTATCTTCACAATCTGAATTTTACAAAATGTATGGACTTAATAAAGAACGCTTGGCGCTCGCTAAACCTGATTGCATCGTTATGCATCCTGGTCCAATGAACCGTGGTGTTGAAATTGATTCAAGTATTGCGGATGGAGATCAATCGGTTATTTTGAAACAAGTAACCAACGGTATTGCAGTACGAATGGCGGTACTGGCACTTGCGATGCAAGGGCAGTTACAAGAACAAGGTTTAATTGAAGCGATTGCACTTTAAAGGATAGATCACATGAGTATTGTAAAAATTGAAAATGTCCGTGTGCTCGATCCAATTCAAAAAACTGATCAAGTTCAAACGGTTTATATTAAGAATGGTAAATTCGTTGATAGCGCAGATCAAATTGATGAAACGATTGACGGTCAAGGTAAATGGTTAATCCCAACCATGGTTGACTTGTGTGCACGCTTACGTGAGCCAGGGCAACAACAACATGGGACGTTAAAGTCAGAAGGTAAAGCTGCGCGTGCAAATGGTATTTTACATGTCATTACTCCACCAGACTCAAAGCCAATCGTACAAGATAATGGCGCACTTATTCATGGTCTGATTGAAAAGGCACAATTAGATGGTGGTATTTATCTACATATTATCGGTGCACAAACTCAAGGTTTGAATGGGAAGCAGCCGGCTAATATGGCAGGTTTAAAGAAAGGTGGTTGTACTGCTGTTTCTAATGCCAATGCAGCATTTGAAAATGATGATGTTGTGATTCGTACTCTTGAGTATGCTGCTGGTTTGGATTTGACCGTTGTCTTCTATGCCGAAGAGCCACAGCTTGCAAAAGATGGTTGCGCGCACGAAGGTTTTATCGCTTCTCGTCAAGGCTTACCAATGATTCCAGCGATCGCGGAAACAGTTGCAATTGCTAAATACCTTTTGATGATTGAAGCAACAGGCGTGAAAGCACATTTTGGTTTATTGTCTTGTGGTGCGTCAGTTGATTTGATTCGCGCAGCTAAAGCTAAAGGTTTGCCAGTCACTGCGGATGTTGCGATGCACCAATTACATTTGACTGAACAACTCACTGATGGTTTTAACTCACTTGCGCATGTTCGCCCACCATTACGTTCTGAGCAAGATAAAGCTTTGTTACGTCAAGGTGTGAAAGAAGGCGTGATAGATGCAATTTGTACTCATCATGAACCATTAAGTAGCTCAGCAAAAATGGCGCCTTTTGCAGAAACACAACCAGGAATAACGGCTTTTGATACTTATGTAGCTTTGGGTGTACAACTGATTCAAGAAAGTCTGTTTGAACCATTAGAATGGGTTGAAAAAGTGACTTCAATTCCAGCGCAGGTTGCAAATATGACTGAACGTTGGCAGCAAGAAGCAGGTTGGGTGTTGGTTGATCCAGAACTAGAATGGGTAGTATCAAAAGAGACAATTTTATCTCAAGGTAAAAATACACCTTTGCTAGGCCAGACCTTGAAAGGTAAAGCGGTACAGACATTCATCTAAACTTTGTTTCTGAGCAGAATAGGTTTTGTGACTTATTCTGCTTAACTTTTTAGTGATTTAATTCATTATTAGAAATTTTCCGTAAATAATTTAATAATGGATAGCTTTGCTTGTATATAGGTCGAATAAAAATGAGAATTACATTTATTGGTGCAGGACGCGTTGCTTATCATTTAGCAAAAGTATTACATCCTGATCACCAGATTGTACAAGTTTTTAGTCGTGATTTAGAAAAAGCAAATCGTTTAGCATCTTTAGTGGAAGCTACTGGGATTAATCATTTTGATCAATTAAATCCCAATACTGATCTCGTTATTATTGCCATATCAGATCAATCCATAGCTGATGTTATTCAGAAAATTAATCATTATTTACAGCAAGCATTAATTGTTCATACCTCAGGAAGCACCAGTTTAGAGGTGCTTTCAACAGTACATGAGAGATCTGGCGTATTTTATCCCTTACAAACTTTTAGTCATGAGCGTGCGATTGATTGGGCAGAAACACCTATGTTTGTCGAGGCAGTTCGGCACAATGACTTGGAGTTGCTCGCTTCATTAGCACATAGTCTGACTTCGAAGGTTTATCAATATAGTTCTCAACAACGTCAGACATTACACATGGCTGCTGTTTTTGCATGTAATTTTAGCAATTACTGTTATGATCTTTCTAAACAAATTGTTGATGAGCAACAGGTTGATTTTTCTTTACTTTATCCATTGATTTTAGAAACTGCTCAAAAAGCAACGATCAATAATCCTAAAGAAATGCAAACAGGTCCTGCAATGCGTGGTGATGAAAATATTCTAAAAATGCATCAACAGTTATTAGAAAAGAATTCAGGAAGCGATCTTGTGGATGTTTATAAACTTTTAAGTGAAGGTATTATGAAACGACATTTACATGGAAAATAATGATAGGGAAACCATTTCATTTTATTTGTGATGGACAAAATTTGAATGATTTTTAATATCAAGAGATGTTAGAACATCATGTATTTGTATTCTAGAAAATCGAGCGATTATCTGTAAATACATTGAGCTGATATCATTTGTTAAATATCAGCTTAAAAAAAGAATGTAAATGTGCCTCAAGCTTAATCAATTTTTCTGTTTAAAACGATGTTTACATTTGAGACAAAGATAGTCTTGGAAAATATTTTTGTCGATCGCCACACCTGCTTTTTTCCCAAAAATATTACCCGCGATTCCTCCAGTAATTCCGACACTAATTGCACCTACAAATGTTCCAATAGTCCCACCCACAATGACGCCTAATGGACCTGCTACAGTACCAATCGTGGCACCAACTGATGCACCTGTTGCAGCTCCACCCACTGTTCCAGCCGTAGTTCCCGCCGCTGTCATTAGAACTCCGCCTGTTGTTTTTAGTAATTTGTTATGATCACGTACTTCGATTTCTGTAGAACCACATTTAGGGCATTGCAGAGTTTTTTCCATAAAACCAACCTATCTTCATCTTTGGGCTAAATCATTGCACAGAATAGAGCACTCATTGTTTATGAAACGATAATTTCTTCATTTGAGATCAAAATGATTCATTATTTATTTTAGCTAAACATGAATAAAAAATATTTATAGATCATGTAAATAGAGGGCTGTAAATTTGAACACATTTGATTTTACAAAGTAAGCATATAGGTTTGATAGGTACAGCTTTTATAAGTTGTTTTAATAATTCACTTTTTGTCTTTTATATTTGAAATTTAAAATTGAGTTGGTTTTTAATAGGTTGAAATAGCATTAAATGTTGATATTTAATGCTATTTTTTAATTTTGATGAATTACTACTTTATTTTTTTGAAAATAAAGTCATTGATCTTATGACCAGATTCAAGTCCACGACGCTCAAATTTGGTTACTGGACGCCATTCAGGGCGAGGGTAGCTATTACCTTTACCTGCTAAATTTTCCATGTCTGGACGATTATCTAAAATATCAAGCATCCATTCTGCGTATGGCTCCCAATCAGTAGCAGCATGGAAGGTACCCCCAAGCTCTAACTTCTGTTCAACCAGTTGCATACGTTCATGAATCACAAAGCGGCGTTTAAAGTGACGCTTCTTCTGCCATGGATCTGGGAAGTACAGTTGCACACAGTTAATGCTGTTGTCAGGCATTTCACGTAATACTTGAATCGCATCTGCGTCAAGTACAAATAAATTCTTCAAGCCAGCCATACCAGCTTCATACACGCATTGTGCAATTCCTGGTACATGTACTTCGATTCCGACAAAATTACGTTCTGGATTGGCTTTTGCCATGAGTACCAAAGAACGCCCCATACCAAAGCCAATTTCAACAGTTAAAGGTCGTTCAGGATGTTCAAAGTGTTGACGTAAATCACCAACGGGGTATTCCAAAATTAAATCACGATAATCTTCTAAAGCAGTCCGTTGTGATGTATTAAGCGGAGCTGAACGACGCATAAACGTCACAATTTCACGGTGCTCAGGCAAATTGTCGAGTTCCGTAATTTGCGTTTCTAACTGATCGTTTGACATGATTCTGGAGATATAAATATAGAAATGCAGTATTTTAAGTGTTCATCAGGTCAAGTCAAATCTTTAAATGATTTTATTTGATCATTTGTTTTTCCAAACGATCAAAAACTTGTAAAAAAATCTTCATGTTTTTGTCACAGAGATTGAATAGCCTAATGTCGATTTAAACATTAAGTAAAAATTTATGAAAAATTTTAAATTCCATTCGATTGCAATTTGTTTCGGCTTATTGGGGGCTTCTTCGGTATTTTCTGTGGCACATGCCCAGTTGATGTTTAGCCAATATATTGATGGTAGTAATAATAAAAAAGGATTAGAAATTTATAATCCAGATCAAACAGCCGTTAATTTAGCTGATTATGAGATTCAACAGTTTAATAATGGTGGTACATCTAAGCCATTTGTCTATCCTTTAGTCGGAAACCTTGCGAGTAAGGGGCGCTTTTTAGTTGGACATACTGCCTTACAAACTGAGTTAGGGGATAAGATCAATCAAGTCGCTGCACTTTCGTTTAATGGCGATGATGCCATTTTATTGGTTTATAAAAGCAAAGTGGTAGATCGTTTTGGAAGATTGGGTGAGCAACCAGCTTCTGGTGGCTGGGGCACAACAACAATTAGTAAAGCGAATAGTTTTACTCGCTTGCAAACGGTAAATCCTGTAGCTGAGGTTGATCCTAAAACTATATTTGATCTTGATAATTCTTGGCGTGCATGGAAGGATCGGAATGATTTTTCAAATCTAACAGGCTCAACAATACCTCCTATTACTGAAATAGTCAGTTGCTCAAGTACGGACACCACGATTGCAGATTTAAATAATAAAGCAACTCAAGGGCAAAACTATACGCTCCGTGGTGTGATCACTGCTGATTATCGTTATGAAAATGGTTTCTCTGGTTTTTATATTCAAACTATTGATAGTAAAGCTAAACCAAACGTGAGTAATGCGATTTTTGTGTATATTCCAGCGAGTAGCTCTGTGAAAGGCGGGCAAGTTGGGGATGAAGTGATCTTACGAGGACGTTTGACTGCGTATCAAAACCAATTACAGATTGATCAGTTACAGCAAGATATTTTGACCTGTAATGGCAATATGGCAAATCAGGTACAGCCAAAAAGTGTTGATTTACCGTTTCATAGTTTGACTGAATTAACTGCCAATTCACCGCAACTTTATCAAGGGATGTTGGTAAAACTACCGCAAACTTTAACCATCAGTGAAAATTATAACTATGGTCGCTTTGGTGAGCTGTCACTGAGTAAGGAGCGATTATTTATTCCAACAAACTTATATCCACCTTTATCTGCTGAGGCAAAAGCATTAGCACAGAAAAACTTATTATCGAAGATTATTTTAGATGATGGTTATAACAATCAAAACAGAACGCCTTGGTTGCCGCAGAGCTTCAGTGCAACAAATAGTTTGCGCTCTGGTGATCAACTTAAGAACATTGAAGGGATTTTAGAATACCGTTTTAATGGTTGGCGCATTCAGCCTATTCAGGGACGTAGTCTCCCAGAATTGGTCACTAAAACACCATCAAGACCAAATGTTGCCACTAAAGATACGCAGTTGATACGTGCAGCAGCATTTAATGTCTTAAATTATGACAATGGCAAAACAGGATTTCCAACTGAGCGTGGAGCATCTAGTCAATCTGAATTTGATAAACAGCATCTGAAAATTATTAAAGCTTTAAAAGCAATTGATGCCGATGTATACGGTTTGATGGAAATTGCAAACAATGGCTATGATAAAAATAGTGCAATTGCATATTTAACCCAAGCTTTAGGCGCTGATTGGAAATATGTAGTTCCTGAAAATCAGGATCGTTTAGGAACAGATGTGATTGCTGTTGCCATTATTTATAACAGCAAACGTGTAAAACCTGTGAACAAGCCAGTTGTACTTGATTTAGGTGATAAGAATAGATCGACGATTGCGCAAACTTTCCAACCGATTTCTGGAAAGCAAATGTTCACGATTATTCCTAATCACTTGAAATCTAAAGGATGTACAGGTGTTGATACGAATACAACAGATGCTGATCAAAAAGATGGGCAGGGTTGTTGGAATCCAACACGTGTGAAAGCTGTTGAACAACTCGTTCAATGGATGGCAAAAAATCCAACTCAGGTTGAAAAGCCAAACATCTTAGTTTTGGGGGATATGAATAGTTATGCTAAAGAAGATCCGATTCAGGTGTTTGAAAAGGCAAATTACAAAGTTCTATTAAATGACAAAGTTGTAGGGCAAGGTGAGCAGGCTTATAGTTATGTGTTTGGTGTATCAAGTAATGCGGAAGGCTATGGCGGCGCAGGCAATTTAGATCACGCAATCGCAGATGCAAATTTATATAGTAAAGTAAAAAAAGCATTTACTTGGCATATCAATGCAGATGAACCAACAGTCTTAGATTACAACGAAGAATATAAAACCGATGCACAAAAAGCATTATTTTTCTCAGAAGATGCTTATCGCTCTTCAGATCATGATCCTGTAATTGTTGATCTTGATATGAGTGATGCCGAGAATAAACCTTCACCGTCAAATACTTCATCGGGGAGTTTTGGATGGTTATCGATCTTAGGTCTTTTGGGTCTTGCAAGTTTTTCCAAGCGCTCGAGAAAAGATAAAGTGTGATCTATGCAAAAAGAGGAGGATAGAAGTAATCTATTCTCCTCAAAAAATGATCTATTTGAGCAGGATATATACGATGATAATAAAAAGTTGACATAAGACTACTTGCAAAATCATGTAATTTCACTAATAGTCAGATCATTCAGTATTTTTTACTTTTTTTGACAAATTTGTGGAAACACATTTTGCAAATTATGGTAAAGCATTTTAGAACATCAGAGTTAGATAACAAGGATCAATTATGAAGTTGTATTACTCACCTGGTGCTTGCTCATTGGCAGCACATATTATTTTAAATGAAATAAATGTAGATTTTGATTTAGAACGCGTTGATCTAAAAACACATAAAACCTCGAAAGGGGTAGATTATTATGAAATTAACCCGAAAGGTTATGTTCCAGCTTTAGAGATTAATCCTGGTTTAATCTTAACTGAGAACGTTGCAATTTTACCGTTTCTGGCACAACACGATCCTAAACAGGATTTAATCCCACCATCGGGCATGGGGCGTGCCAAAGTCCTTGAATGGTTAGGTTATTTAAATTCTGAGTTGCATGATGCTTATGCAGTTTTCTTTAGTGGTAAGTTAACGGATGATGAAAAAACCAAAGCATATGCTGAGGTAGATCGTTTACTGAAATATATCGACAATTATTTAGCTGAATCAGAATATGATTATTTAGTGGATGATAATTTTGGTCCAGCAGATGCGTATTTATTTGTACTTACAAATTGGTCAAATCATATTGAACACGATTTAACACCATATATTCATATTATCGCTTTGCGTAATAAAGTCGCTGAACGTCAGTCGGTTCAAATTGCAATGCGTGATGAAGGATTACTCGGTTAGTTTTCTCTGCATTAAAAAAGCCTCTGTGATCAGAGGCTTTTTTATAATCAAAAGATTATTGTTGCGCTTTTTCTTTTACATCAGCAGCGCCGTTTTCAACTGCACCAGCAACTTTAGCAGTTGCATCACGTGCAGCGGCTTCAGTTTTTGCAGCAGCTTCAGCAGTTGCATGAGCAGTATGATCAGCAGCAGCATCGATTTGATCAGCAGCAGTATCAACTGCTGTAGCTACATTGCTTGTTGCAGCATCAGCAGCATTTTTCACATCAGCGCCAGCTTGTTCAGCAGCGTTTTCTAAATGTTCGCCAGTAGTTGCCCCAGTTTCAGGCGCTTTATCTTTATTACAGCCTACAAGTGCAACAGTAGCAGCGAGACCTAATGCAACAAGTAATTTATTCATTTTTCGTTCCTTTTCTTCGTGGCATCCAATAGGTATGGATAGCGAAAATATAAACATAAACTGTATGAATAATAAAGTTGAAAATTTGTTGATAACTTGTAAAAACACGCACTTACATTTTTGAAATGTAAATGCGTGCACATGTTTTTAGATTATTTTAAACATCAGAGCGAATCATATAATCAAAAGCTGATAAAGAAGCTTTGGCACCTTCACCTGTGGCAATGATGATTTGCTTGTAAGGTACGGTGGTACAATCCCCCGCAGCAAACACACCTTTGACATTGGTTTCATTACGATCATTGATCACAATCTCACCACGATTGCTGAGTTCAACCGCACTGTTCTTCAAGAAATCTGTGTTTGGCAATAAACCAATCTGCACAAAGATTCCTGCAAGTTCTACCGTATGTTCAACATCAGTCGCGCGATCTTTGTATTTCAACGCAGTGACTTGTGAACCATCTCCGACCACTTCAGTACTGAGCGCATTCAAAATCACAGTGGTATTCGGCAAGCTGTTTAGCTTGTCTTGTAGCACTTGATCTGCACGAAGCTTGGTATCAAACTCAACCAACGTCACATGCTCAACAATTCCTGCAAGGTCAATCGCAGCTTCTACACCAGAGTTACCACCACCAATCACCGCAACACGTTTGCCTTTGAATAATGGGCCATCACAGTGTGGGCAGTACGCAACACCACGGGTACGGTATTCTGCTTCACCCGGTACATTCATTTCTCTCCAACGTGCGCCTGTTGAAAGAATAATGGTTTTCGATTCAAGCTTAGCTCCATTTTCCAATTCAACTTCAACCAGACCATTGGCGGTCTGATCTGCACCTGTGATCTTGCTGACACGTTGCAAATTCATGATATCCACACCGTACTCACGTACATGGGCTTCCATATCTTGAGCAAACTTTGGACCTACGGTTTTTTGAACCGTGGTGAAGTTTTCAATGTCCATAGTATCCATGACCTGACCACCAAAGCGTTCAGCCACGATACCTGTTTTGATCCCTTTACGTGCTGCATAGATCGCTGCTGTACCACCTGCAGGACCACCACCAATCACCAATACATCAAAAGCATCTTTGGCATTGAGTGCTGCGGCATTTTTTTCAGCTGAGTTGGTATCTAACTTCGCCACGATTTCTTCCAAAGTCATACGACCTTGTCCAATATGTTCATTGTCTTGAAACACCATCGGTACAGCTAAGATTTTGCGTTCTTCAACTTCTTCTTGGAAAAAACCACCATCAATCATGGTCGCCGTTGCATTCGGGTTATAGATTGCAATCAAGTTGAGTGCTTGAACCACATCTGGACAGTTATGGCAGCTCAATGAAACAAACACATCAAAGTTTGCTTTTAAGTTTAAGCCTTTGATCTGGTTCAAGACTTCATCAGAGACTTTAGGCGCATAACCCGATACTTGTAATAAAGCCAAGATCAAAGAAGTAAACTCATGTCCCATTGGTAAGCCAGCAAAGAACACACGTGGTTGTTCACCTGCTTTAGCTACACCGAAACTCGGACGGCGAGCGTTTGAACCGTCAAAACGCGCCGTAACTTGGTCAGAAAGTTCTGCAATTTCAGTCACGAGTTCTTTGATTTTTGCAGCTTTGTCTGATTCATCTAAAGCCGCAACTAACTCGATTGGACTTTCTAAACGTTCTAAATAGGCTTTTAACTGGGTTTTAATATTTTGGTCTAACATGTAAATCTCCAAACTCTCAGCAGTTCAAGTCAGCTAAATTTATTCAATGAAGCCATAGTACGAAAAAATAATGAATAGGTAAAACAGTATGTTTTTATGGGTTTGATCGGATTTTTGAATTTAAGATAAAATAAACATTTTGAAGATTTTTATACCTAAAAATTTGAATATATTCAAACTTGTTATATAACTGCAATTATTTCATGGCATAGCCTAAAGGAAAAATAGCATGGCATTACAACGTGGCATCTACCAACACTATAAAGGGCAACTTTATCAGGTTTTCAACGTAGCGCGTCATAGCGAAACCGAAGAAGAATTGGTGGTGTATCAATGCTTATATGGAGATTACTCGATGTGGGTACGTCCACTCAGTATGTTTACCGAAACAGTTCAGCTTGAAGATGGACAGGTGATTCCACGTTTCAAATTGATACAGATCACTTAATTGTTTTATTGGGTCTTGCATCGCGATAGGCGATAGTGTTGTGGGCTACATCCCATCATTTTATTAAATGCACGGGTGAAGTTTGCAGGGTTGGAATAACCCAGTTCATAGGCAATATGGGTGATGGTAAAGGTTGAATTTTGTAGAAGGTCGATAGCGCGTTCAATGCTGATCTGCTGTTTTAAGGCATGAAACTCGACACCCTGTTGCTGTAAATAGCGTTGCAGGGTTTTGGTAGAAATATTTAGAACTTGAGCGCATTCAGTTAATGTTGGAATCTGATTGGCTTGTCTTAGCATCATGCTGACCCATTCAACAATTTCGCCCTGATGGTAAATTTTTTGAATCTGTTCCTGACAACGTTGTTCAACCACTTTTAGGCTATGAGCGTCCGCCAAAGGTAAGGAAAGTGCCAACTGTTCTTGATCAATCACGACACGGATGCCAGACATCCACGTATAGTTAAAATGAAAGCTGGCTTTGACTAAATGTAGATAACGTTCCTGATACACAGGTTCAGGAATGCTTAGATAAACCTGATAACGTTGTAGTTGCTGTCCAGCCAGTTCCAGCAGGCTGTAGTAAAAGCCAACCGCGATTGCTTCAATATGAAATGCTAAACATTGCTTATTCATTTGCAAGATTGGTTCAAGTAATAACTCAACCTTATGTTGATTAGCTGGAAATTGAATCGATAGCTTAAAGCTTGGCATAATTAGCCGAAAATATTGTACAATTAATCTCAATGCATGTTCTAAATTTGGACTGGTCATTAATGCATATCCAACCAAACTATGCGAACTGAGTTTTAGATTTTTACCGAGTTCAAAAGCCAAATCTTCTGTATTAGGTAGGCTCAGGCCAAGTGCAATAAATTGTTCAATTTGTTGAATTGATAAAAGCTCAGTTTTAGAAAGTTCGTTATGAAATGCGTTTAATACCTGATTATCATATTGATGAGTACCGATCAGAATTTCGATCAACCGCAAGTAATAACGAGACGGAATAACAGGGATTTGCTGTTTTTGCACAATAAAAAACCACTAAAGTCTTAAAATGATAATATCAAGTCTTAAAATGATAATATAGAGTGACTGCAAAAGAACACAATCAATTCAAGCAAAACATTTTGTGTTTGATTGAGGAGTTTCTAATGAATATGCATACTCAACTGGATGTAGAGCAAGCAACAACAACTTTTAAAGATAAAAAACGTCATTTGTGGTTATTGGGTTTGGCAGTACCGACCATTGCAATGGGTGGTTTAGCAGGTTATCAATTTGGACCGAAAAAAACCAAAAAATTCTTTGCCTCTTTTGGCCCATTATTTATTCATGGTGTTATTCCTGCATTGGATAAGTTAATTGGTGAGGACACAGAAAATCCACCACTTGATGCGATTGCAGATTTAGAAGCTGATCCATATTATTCTCGAATTGTTAAACTTTTTATTCCATTGCAATATGCGACCAATATTTACGGCACTTATTTGGCAAGTCGTAAAGGTACATCACTTGCAGATCAAGCGTTATTGGGTACTTTGGTGGGGATGGTGAATGGTATTGCCATCAATACGGCGCATGAATTGAGCCATAAAAGTGGTCGTCTCGAACATTATTTATCACATTTGGCATTAGCTCCATCGGGCTATAATCACTTCCGTATTGAGCATCCATATGGTCATCACCGCCGTGTTGCAACGCCAGAAGATCCAGCATCATCTCGACTTGGTGAAACTTTCTGGAAATTTTTACCGCGTACAGTGATTGGTAGTTTCAAATCTGCGATCGAAATTGAGAAAAATCGTTTAGAGCGTAAAAAATTGCCATTCTTCTGTAAAGAGAATGAATTGATTCATGGTTGGGCGATGTCTGCTGTGTACCATGCTGCTATGTTTAGCAAATTTGGAGTGCGTTCAGCACCGTTCCAAGTGACTCAGGCTGCCTATGCGATTACTTTGTTTGAATCAGTGAATTATATTGAGCATTATGGTTTAAAACGTGAAAAGAAAGCCAATGGTCAATATGAGCGTACTTTACCTGAGCATAGTTGGAACAATAACAATGTAGTGACTAACTTGTTCTTGTATCAATTACAGCGTCACTCAGATCATCATGCAAATCCAACACGTAGCTTCCAAACTCTACGTCATTTTGAAAATGCACCACAGTTACCAGCGGGCTATGGAGCGATGATTTTACCAGCCTTTATTCCTTCATGGTGGTCAAAAATTATGGATGATCGAGTAGTAGAGCATTACAAAGGCAATATGGAGAAAATTAATATTCATCCAAACGCAAAAGAAAAAATATTAGAGAAGTATGCTGAACAAGTTGAAGTCGAAGCTGCTTAATCAATTTAAATAAAAAAACCAGCCTTAATATAGGCTGGTTTTTTTATTTATGAGGCTAAAAGATAAAGTCGTTTAAAATGCAGATCAAACTCAAGGTATTTATGGACAAAAGCAGTCTTATCAGTTGTGCGTAGCAAATTGTCATAGATAAATTCTGGAACAGGATGATAAAGCTCGGCTGTGCCATTGCTGTAAAAAATTTTTAAGTAGCGTGAAGAAATATCATATTTCCAAAAGGTTACAACAACAGTTTTTTCCATATATTTTCCCTCATTTTAGTTTGATCATTTAGTACATACGAAAAACTCTTTATGTTTCATAATTTGACATTACTCCATGTAAAGCAGGCTGACAATTGATAATTGAATTTCGTTATAAATTTATAAGTATAAGAATTGTAAAAAATTTACTATTTAATTGAGATCGATGTATCGCAAAAAGGTGAGCAAATGACAAATAAAAAGAAACCACTCTTTTAGAGTGGTTTCTTTTCAACATTGTTAAATCTAAAAATTAGATTTTACCAACGAGGTCGATCGATGGAGCAAGAGTCGCTTCACCTTCTTTCCATTTAGCTGGGCAAACTTCGCCTGGGTGGCTTGCTACGAATTGAGCAGCTTTAAGCTTACGTAAAGTTTCTGAAACATCACGTGCAATTGCATTGTCATGAATTTCAGCAGTTTTAATTACGCCTTCTGGGTTGATGATGAACGTACCACGTAAAGCTAAACCAGCTTCTTCGATATGCACATCAAAAGCACGTGTTAATTGATGTGTAGGATCGCCAACTAATGGGAATTGAGCTTTACCTACAGCAGGAGAAGTTTCGTGCCATACTTTGTGAGAGAAATGAGTATCAGTTGTTACGATATAAACTTCTGCACCAGCTTTTTTGAATTCTTCGTAGTTCTCAGCAGCATCTTCAACTTCAGTAGGACAGTTGAAAGTAAATGCAGCAGGCATAAAAATTAGAACAGACCATTTGCCTTTAAGATCAGCATCAGTGACTTGAATGAATTCACCGTTACGGAATGCATCAGCTTTAAATGGTTTAACTTCAGTATTAATTAAGCTCATCATTGTCTCCATGATTGAGGTTTTATTGAGAGGCTAATGCCTTATTTGTTTACGAGGTTAAGAATAAATAATTTTTAGTTATTGGGGAAATAGTATTTTTACATGACTAAAATCGGAAAATTGAATGAATCAATATAAAACGATTTTCACCCTAAGATATAAGCCTATTTGACTCCAATAAGATGAAGCAAATATGACGAATACCTAAAACTAACTCGCATAACAACATGCAGTCGATAGTATTAAAATTCAAGGGTAAAATTGAAAAAATCTAAAAAATATAGAGAAAACCAAGATATACACTTAGATTTTTACCTATGTTTTGCTTGGTTTAAAAATAAGAAAATGCAAAAGTACCCTTGTGTATCAATTGAATAGTGCATGTTTTTGAAAAGAACTAAATGTGGTTGCTTTGCATAGCAACGCTTTAAGGCGTAAAATAGCTGATTAGTTTATTTTCTAGGAAAGCTGTTCAGTGCAGAGTCATTTAAATGTAGATCAATGGGTTATGGCACGTGACCGTCACCGTTTAAATCGACTGCGCAAAGATAAAAAAACACCACCAGCGGAAATCAAAAAACTTTTTCAACAGTCAAATGACAAAGTCAAACAACGCTTAGCGCGTATTCCCCAAATTAAACTCAATCAAGATTTACCTGTTACTCAGTATGCAGATCGCTTGATCGAAGCGATTCAAAAGCATCAGGTCATTATTGTGGCGGGTGAAACGGGTTCGGGTAAAACCACGCAGTTACCACAAATTGCTATGCTTGCTGGTCGTGGTCTCACTGGGATGATTGGGCATACTCAGTCGCGACGTTTAGCTGCTCGTAGTGTCTCGCAACGTATTGCAGAAGAAGTTGGGCAGAAACTGGGTGAGGCGATTGGCTTTAAAATCCGTTTTAATGAGCAGGGATCGCAAGATTCTATCGTGCGTTTGATGACGGATGGTATTTTGTTGGCTGAGCTGACGAACGACCGCTTCCTTTCAAAATACGACACCATCATTATCGATGAAGCCCATGAGCGTTCACTGAATATCGATTTCATCATGGGTTATCTCAAACAGTTATTACCAAAGCGTCCTGATTTAAAAGTAATCGTGACGTCAGCGACTTTAGATGTAAATCGTTTTAGCCAATACTTTAATGATGCACCGATTTTTGAAGTAGAAGGGCGCAGCTTCCCTGTTGAAGTACGTTATCGTCCAATTTCGGAACTCAGTATTATTGGTAGTGATGATGATGAGTTTGATGATTTTGAAGAGAACTTACCACGTGCTGTTGTACAAGCGGTCGAAGAGTGTTTTGCTGATGCTGAGAGTAAAGGGCATCCAGAACATGCTGATATATTGATTTTTGCCAGTACAGAGCAAGAAATCCGTGAATTACAAGAAACCTTACAGAAGTATGGTCCTCGGCATACTGAAGTGTTGCCTTTATATGCGCGTTTGGCACTCGCCGAGCAGCAAAAGATTTTCAGTCCAAGCGGTAAAGGTCGCCGTATCATTATTGCAACCAACGTTGCTGAAACAGCATTAACCGTTCCTAATATTCGGTATGTGATTGATAGCGGTTTTGCTCGTATTTCACGTTATAACTACCGTTCACGTGTGCAACGCTTACCGATTGAAGCGATTTCACAGGCAGCAGCCAATCAGCGTAAAGGTCGTTGTGGTCGTATTGCTGCGGGTGTGTGTATTCGTCTATACAGTGAAGAAGATTTTTTAAGTCGTCCTGAGTTTACCGAACCAGAGATCAAACGAACTAACTTAGCTTCTGTTATTTTGCAGATGCAAAGTCTTGGTTTAGGTAGTTTAGAAGCTTTTGACTTTATTGAGCCGCCTGATTTTCGTTTGGTGAATGATGGACGCAAGCTTTTGATTGAGTTAGGTGCATTAAGCGAACGTAAGAACGATTTAACTAAAGTCGGTCAAATGATGGCACGCATGCCGATTGATCCACGATTAGCACGTATGCTGATTGGTGGCGCTCATTTTGGTGTACTGAAAGAAACTTTAATTATTGTCAGTGCCTTGGCGATTCAAGATCCACGTGAGCGTCCTGCGGACAAGCAAATGCAGGCCGATCAGAAGCATGCCTTATTCAAAGAAGCGGACTCAGACTTTTTATTCTATTTAAAACTTTGGAATACGCTGCAAACCAGTCCTGAAACACAAACTGAAAATAAGCGCCGTCAATTTGCGCGTCAACATTTTTTAAGTTGGTTACGTTTACGGGAATGGAAGCAAACCCATCAGCAATTAGTTGAGTTGGCTGAAGGATTAAAGCTGAGCTTTAATGAAAAGGCAGCCAATTACGAAAATTTACATCGAGCATTATTAACAGGTTTACTGTCATTTATCGCCAATAAAACCGATGAACGTAATACCTTTATGGCGGTACGTCAGCAGAAAGCCAAAGTATTTCCTGCCAGTACACTGCATAAGACCAATACTGCTTGGGTGATGGCATTTGAGATGGTGGAAACTTCTCAAGTGTATTTACGAACTTTAGCAAAAATTGATCCTGAATGGATTTTATTAGCTGCACGTGAGCTATTGAAATATCACTATTTCGAACCACATTGGTCGAAAAAAGCAGGCATTGTGAATGCCTATGCGCAAATTTCATTGTTTGGTTTAATTATTGAACCAAAACGTATGGTGAATTTTGAGAAAGTTGATCAAGCCGCAGCCCATGAAATCTTTTTACGGGATGCCTTAACGACTGGTAATTTGGGTATTACACCGCCATTTTTAAAACACAACTTACTTAAACTTGAAGAAGTTGAGCGTGTTGAAGATAAACTGCGTCGTCGTGATTTAGTGGTCGATGAAGAAACTATTTATCAATTTTATGCAGCGAAAGTCCCAGAAGAAATTGCCAGCCGCCGTAGTTTTGAAGATTGGCGTGCAACAGTAGAGCCAGATCATCCGCGTTATCTTTTTGTAGAAGATGATGCCTTATGGATGAATGATCGACCAACCACACAGCAATTCCCAGATTATTTACATAATGGACAATTGCGTTTAGCTGCGAGCTATCGTTTTGATCCAAGCCATGATGAAGATGGTGCAACGGTTAAAATTCCTGTGCAGGCTTTGCCACAAGTAGATGAAAAACAATGGTCATGGGGGATTCCTGGGTGGCGTCAGGATTTAATTGAGGCTTTGCTCAAGGCGTTGCCTAAAGACAAACGTCGTAATTTAGTTCCGATTCCAGATACTGCGAAAAAACTGATGCAAGGTGTCGATGCAGTACATTTGCGTGAACATCTGTTTAGTTACTTGGCTTTTGCTCTGCGCGGTGAGCAAATTACTGAAAAAGATTTTTCTTTTGAACGAATTGATCAATATCTTGTACCTTTTATTAAAGTTGTGGATGAAAAAGGCAAACTCATTGCGCAAGGACGTGATTTAGACGAACTCAAAGCGCGTTGTCGTGTCGAAACTCATCGTCCTGTGAAGCAGCAAAAGGGTGAGTTCCAGACTTTTCCTGAAAATTTTGTATTTGAAGCGTCTCAAAAAGTCACGGGAGTGGTCGTAAAGCAATATCAGGCTTTGGTTCCAAGTAAAGTTTTTGCTGAACTTGATGTTAAAGATGAGTCGGGTGTGGTGATTCAAACCTTTAATGATCAGGATGAAGCAATTAAGCAACATCGTGAAGGCGTGATTCGTCTTTTACACATGCAATTGGGGGATTTAATTCGTCAATTGAAAAAACAGATTTCCAAACCATTAGCTTTGGCATATTCGCCTTTAGGTGATCGGGCGAAGTTGGAACAAATGCTGGTTTATGCAACCTTACAAGTTTCAATAAAATCCTTGCCTAAAGATACAGCGGAATTTAATCAGCTAATGGCTGATGTAAAAAAGCAATTCTTAGCAGATGGTCAAAAAGTTTTAATTGATATTACTGAGATTTTTACTCAATGGCAGCAAATTCGTCGCGAGTTATTGGTTTTAGATCAGGATATCTTTGGTCGAAGTGTGGATGACATAGAAGACCAACTTGATTTAATGTCGTTGGCGAACTTTGTCTACAGTAAACCTGTTGAGATGTGGCAGGAATACCCACGGTTTTTAAAAGCATTGCTATTGCGTTTGGATCGTTTGCCAAATAATCTACAACGTGACCTCGCTGCAATTGACGATATTGATCCATGGATGGACAAAGTATTTAAATTTAAAAATGATCCTAAAATCAAAGAATTGTATTTGATGTTGGAAGAACTTAGAATTTCCTTGTTTTCTCAACCGATGAAAACAAAGATGCCAATTTCACCAACTAGATTGCAAAAACTATGGGATCGATTAGCAATCGGTTAAACTGAGCAATAATGAAAGTTAGAAGCATTCTTTACAGGAGTTTTACATGGGCATTCGTATAACAGGTACAGGGTTATTTCACCCAACCGAATCTATTTCTAATGAAGAGTTGGTTGAAAGTTTAAATGCTTATGTAGAACAATTTAATCAAGAAAATGCTGACAAAATTGCAGCAGGTGAGATCGAAGCATTGCGTGGTTCAAGCCCAGAATTTATTGAAAAAGCTTCTGGTATCCAACGTCGTTATGTGGTCGAAAAATCGGGTATTCTTGATCCAAAACGCTTACGTCCACGTTTACAAGAGCGTAGTAATGATGAGCTTTCACTTCAAGCGGAGTGGGGCGTCATTGCTGCAAAACAAGCGATGGAAAATGCAGGTGTTACCGCAGAAGATATCGATGTTGTCATCTTAGCTTGTTCAAATATGCAACGTGCCTACCCAGCGGTTGCAATTGAAATTCAGTCAGCTTTGGGCATCCAAGGTTATGCTTATGACATGAATGTGGCTTGTTCTGCTGCAACATTCGGTTTGAAGCAAGCCTATGATGCAGTGAAATGTGGCGCACGCCGTGTATTATTACTCAATGTTGAAATTACCTCAGGTCATTTAGACTACCGTACTCGTGATGCACATTTCATTTTCGGTGATGTTGCGACGGCTTCAATTATCGAAGAAACTGAAACTAAATCAGGCTATGAAATCCTAGATATTCATTTGTTTACTCAGTTCTCAAATAATATTCGTAATAACTTTGGTTTCTTAAACCGTAGTGAAGATGCTGTTGTTGATGACAAATTGTTTCGCCAAGATGGTCGTAAAGTTTTTAAAGAAGTTTGCCCATTGGTTGCAAAAATTATTACTGCACAGTTAGAAAAACTTGAATTAACTCCTGAACAAGTGAAGCGTTTCTGGTTGCATCAAGCCAATGCCAATATGAATGAGTTAATTTTAAAATTGGTTGTTGGTAAAGATGCTGATTTAGAACGCGCACCTATTATTTTGGATGAGTTTGCTAACACTTCTTCTGCGGGCGTAATTATTGCGATGCATCGTACAGGTGAGCAAGTCAATAATGGCGAATATGCTGTGATCTCTTCATTTGGTGCAGGATATTCGGTTGGTTCGATTATCGTACAAAAACATATTGCTTAAGCTTTTAAAATGAACAAGATTAAGGAGCAATTGATTTGCTCCTTTATTTTTTTAACTTAATCGCCTATTTCACAGTTATAACATTCATCACCTGAAATTGGTGTGTCGCAAACCCCACATATTTTCTCTCCCCCATACTCATAATCATCACAAGTATCGTAGTCATTATTATAATGATGTGCATGATAAACTTTAGATTTATTATAAGTGCTTGTGTGCTGTTGATTAAAGTTTTTATAATGTGGGCGAGCATCTAAAAATTCGATTTTATTCGCATAAATTTCAGTAATATAACGTTGCTGATGATGGGAATCAGTCCATTGACGAGTACGTAACGCACCCTCAATATAAATTTTTGAACCTTGCTGTAAATATTGTTTGGCGATTTCTGCTAGATGATTCGACAACATAACATGATGTAATTCAGTTTGTTCTTTACGCTGACCTGATTTTTTGTCTGTCCAAGATTCATAGGTAGCAATTGAGAGTTTGGTAAATAATTCTTGTTGCCCTATAATAACTACCGTTTCAGGATTTTGATTTAATTCACCTATTAAAATAACTTTATTAATACCACGCATTTGTATTTATCCTATTGTATATTCTATCTATTATAGAATATACAATAGTATTTACTAAGCTTCCACTGTTTGAACCGCAATTTTCTTGGCTGGATCAATTTTACGTCGCACTGCTGGGACAGGTTCACCATAATACTGGCGGTCCGCAAAGTAGCTTGAACGAACCATCGGCGCTGACCAAATATTTCTAAAACCTAATTTACGACCATGTTCAGCATAACGCTCAAACTCTTCTGGTGTAACAAAACGATCAATCGGTGCATGCTGTTTAGAAGGTTGTAGATATTGACCAATAGTCACGTAATCTACGTCGTGCGCACGAAGATCATCGAGTAAAGCAATCACTTCCTCTTCTGTTTCACCAATCCCCACCATCAAACCACATTTCGTTGGTACGTCAGGACAGTATTCTTTAAACATTTTTAAAAGATTTAAAGAATGTTGATAGTCAGAACCTGGGCGCATTGCTTTGTATAAGCGAGGAACAGTCTCGATATTATGATTGAAAACATCGGGTGGACATTCGGTCATGATGCGTAAGGCAATATCCATACGCCCACGGAAATCTGGAACTAAAATTTCTAATAAAGTTTTTGGACTGAGTGCGCGCGCTTCTTTAATACAATCCACAAAGTGTTGAGCACCACCATCTAATAGATCATCACGGTCTACAGAAGTAATCACTGCATACTTAAGACCTAAGTTAGAGATGGTTTCAGCCATGTGACGTGGTTCATCAGGGTCAAGTGCGTTTGGTCGACCATGCGCCACGTCACAAAACGGGCAACGGCGAGTACAAATATCACCCATGATCATAAAAGTAGCAGTACCACCACCAAAACACTCAGGGAGGTTAGGGCAGGCAGCTTCTTCACAAACAGTATGGAGTTTTTGCGAACGTAGAGTTGTTTTTATACGCTGAACCTCTTCAGGTGCAGTCATTTTGACGCGAATCCAGTCTGGTTTACGAGGCACTTCAACCGTAGGTATAACTTTTACAGGAATTCTTGCGACTTTTTCTGCGCCACGAAGTTTTATGCCCTGTTCAGGTTTACGGTGTTCAGACATATTATTTTCTACAACCTATTGCTTGAGATATTCGATTATTATAGTCAAATTTATTGGTTTATAGGATGAATTAGGTATTCATTTTGAAAATGTGAATATATAAAAATATATGGTTGAGAAATACATCAAGCCATAGCATATTAGTTATCATATATATAGAAGTAAACAGCGAAGAGACAAAGGAGCTTTGAATGCCACGTAAGAAAGAGGTCGTTGGTGGGAATGTTGTAAAATTTGATGCAGTAATTCTCGGTTCTGGCCCAGCTGGTGAAGGCGCGGCAATGAAGCTAGCTAAAGCAGGTAGACGTGTAGCGATCGTTGATATACGTGATCAACTTGGTGGTAATTGTGCTCACGTAGGAACAATTCCGAGTAAAGCATTACGTCAAACAGTATCAAGTATTATTCGATATCAACGTGACCCAATGTTTCAAAAGGTCGGTGAGTGGAAACAATTCACCATGAAACAAGTGCTACGTAATGCACATAAGGTAATTCAACAGCAAGTTGATACGCATACACGTTTCTATGATCGCAACAAAATTGATGTGTTTCATGGACGTGCTTATATCCAAGATAAAAATACGGTTTTGATTTTTGGTCAGGACGGAATCAAAGATACGATCATTTGTAAGCAAATCGTGATTGCAACAGGTAGTCGTCCTTATCAACCACAAGGTTTAGATTTTAATCATCCGCGTGTATTTGATTCAGATAAAATTCTTGATTTGGATTATTCAATTCAAAAAATCATTATTTATGGTGCTGGTGTGATCGGTTGCGAATATGCCTCGATTTTCATTGGTTTAGACCATAAAGTTGATTTGATCAATACTCAACAAAAGCTTTTAAGCTACCTTGATGATGAAATCGCAGATGCATTGTCATATCACTTACGTGAACAAGGCGTATTGATTCGACATAATGAGCAAATTGACCGCTTAGAAACCTTTGATGATCATGTGGTTTTACATTTGCTGAGCGGTAAGAAGATTAAAGCTGATGCAATTTTATGGTGCAACGGTCGTTCTGGTAATACAGATGGTCTTGGTTTGGAAAATGTCGGTCTAACACCGAATAACCGTGGTCAGCTGATGGTCAATGATCAATACCAAACTGAAGTTGATAACATCTATGCTGCAGGGGATGTTATTGGTTGGCCATCACTTGCATCGGCTGCTTATGACCAAGGGCGTTGTGCAGGTGCAAATATGGTTGGTGAGAAAAATGTTAAGCCAATTAAAGATGTACCAACAGGTATTTATACAATCCCAGAAATTTCTTCAATTGGTAAGAACGAGCAGCAATTAACTGAAGAAAAAGTACCTTATGAAGTAGGTCAGGCTTCATTCCGTCATCTAGCTCGTGCCCAAATTACGGGTGATACTGTCGGTGAATTAAAAATCTTGTTCCATCGCGATACTTTAGAAGTACTAGGTATTCACTGCTTTGGTAATAATGCGGCAGAGATTATTCACATTGGGCAAGTGGTGATGCATAGTCCAAACAATACGTTGAAGTACTTCGTTGAAACGACATTCAACTATCCAACGATGGCAGAAGCATATCGTGTAGCAGCTTTGAATGGTATGAATCGTTTATTTTAAATGGCGATGGATTTAGTTCGATAAGCAACAAAATGCCAATCAACTTGATTGGCATTTTGTTATCGGGATTTAGTTAGGAAATTTGCGATGAAAACTAAAATAAATAATCTAATTCTTGTAGTAATCATTTTGTTGCTTGCAGCTTATTTGAGTTTCGATTTTAAAGAAAAGCAAAATACTAGAATTACTAGCAGCACCACACAAACTTCAGTTTCAAATACTAATATTTCTGTCGATGATCAAAACAAGATCATGCAGGCTTATCAACAGCAAAGAAGCAATATTCAAGTTCAAGCGCAGGGTATTGTGAAAGCAGTTTTACCAGATGACAATCAAGGTTCAAAACATCAGAAAATGATTTTAAAGCTTGAGAACGGATTGACTGTGTTGATTGCCCACAACATTGATTTGGCGCCAAAAATTGAAGGACTTAAAAAAGGCGATAAGCTTGAGTTTTTTGGTGAATATGAATATAACCCAAAAGGCGGTGTGATTCATTGGACCCATCATGATCCACAAAGAAAACATATTGACGGATGGTTAAAATATAAAGGGAAAATATATCAATGATATTTTCCTTTTATCACTCATTCTATTTGCATGTTCTCAATCAGCTTGTAAGCGCTAATTTCTGACGAGATTTCCATTTAGGTAGGACTTTAGCTAAATAAGCGTCCATGCACCATACAGGGCCAATGAGGAGGAATTGTAAGTCTTTAAAGAAAGAAGGCTTTTTCCCTTCAACTTTGTGACCATAAAATTGGCCAATCCAAGCTATCACAAAGACACCAATATAGAATCCTACGCCTACAGGTAAAATAATAATGAGCCATGCCATAACGGCTAACAGTGCAGCCATTGCAACAGCCAAAACAATATCTAAGCGAGCATAAAATACTAAAGTGAGTACAAGAAGCAAAGCGGTGAGTAGGGTGCTAAAATGAGCCAAAATACCAATAATTGAAAAAAGAATAGCTGGGACACAAACCCAATGAATTTTTTTATTGGTTTGATTTTGATGGCTGTCACTATACTCATCAAACCACGTATCAATTGACTTCATGTTAGTTCCTTTACTGTATTCATTTTTATTTGCTCAATATAACGAATTAAATAAAAAGGGTCAAAATCATTCGCGGATTTGATGTTGCCCCAAAGAATAACTGTAATTTCTAAATTCTTTTGTCTCATAATAAAAAAGCCACACTAGGTGGCTTTTTTTGGAGAGTGTAAAACTAAGTTATTAAGAACTTGGCCCATCAACTCGTTCGATGCTCACATTACTAGTACCAGAACCAGACATACCAAGTTGCTTTGCAGCACCATAAGATAAATCTAGTACTCGGTTACCATGGAATGGACCACGATCATTTACTTTTACTACAACACTCTTGCCGTTGTCTTTATTTGTTACACGGATATAACAGTTTAAAGGAAGGCTACGGTGAGCTGCAGTTAATCCATTCATATCGAATGTTTCACCGCTTGCTGTTTTACGACCATGAAACTGACGTCCATACCAAGATGCAACGCCACTTTGGCTGAATTTACGAACTGTGTTTGAAGCAACAGCATTCAGTTTTTCAATCACTGAAGGCTCGTCTTCAGGAATATCGATTTTTGCAGCAATCGTTTGGCGACGGATTTGGTCACCTGAACGCTCAGTGATTGAAAGACTATTAACGTTTGAAAAACGCGAATTAAAATTTTGAGAATCTTTGCTTAGTACGCGGGCAGCTAAATTAGAACCATCCACATCATTATTCATTGATGTCGATTGTACCATTTCCGCATGTAACGGGCTTAAACTTAAGCCTGCCGTCAGCGCTAGAATATATTTTAGCGAAAACTGCATTGTATAAACTCCTAGAGAACATGCTTTTCTATTTCAAAAAACAACTTTGAAACATAGTGCACATGTCTAATTATTCACTTTTGCAATTACTTTACTTGAGTGGATAATATTCATCGCTTACGAAGTGTGTCTAGTCTTTAACGATAAATAGTTACAAAAAGGGCAAAAACTTACAGTTTGTGGTTAAAAAATAATCAATATTGTAACAAAATATATTTTTTGCTGAATATGTGATCTTTTTGCTTAATTTTTTTATTGACTTTTCAGAATGTTATAAAAAAGCTAGTCTATCGACTAGCTACTTCGGTGCCCAATAACCATACTGCTGTTGCATACATACGACTTTTATTATAAGTCGTAATCACTTGGAAATTTGGATAAGTAATGTAGTAAATTGGACCAAATTGGTCTTGTAATTGAATGACATTGACTAAGTCTAAATCATCAATTTTTACCAAAGGGTCAACAGGCGAAACCCCTAGTCTTTTCAATTCTCCATAGGGAATAGGTTGGGTTAAATCCTTGGAAATAATACTATCTGGGTTGTTGCCTAAGTAACGGGCTGGAAACCCAATTGGTTGATCGCGCTGCCAACCGTGTTGAGCTAAATAGTTAGCAATAGAGCCAATAGCATCTGTTGCTGAATTTCTTAAATCAATGTGACCATTTCCATCATAATCTACGCCCAACTTTTGAATATTGCTTGGCATGAATTGCGGATAACCAATAGCACCCGCATATGAACCAACGATACTATTTGTTGGATAGCCTTCCTTATATGTCCATGCGATCAGTGCCGCCAGTTCATCACCAAAATAGTCGGCACGGCGTGGGTAGCCAAATGCCAGCGTTGCAAGCGCATCTCTAGTGACGAAAGAGCCCTTATTCGCACCATAACCTGTTTCTACACCTAAAATGCCCAGAATGACTGTTTTAGGTACGCCAAACTGCTGTTCAGCACGATTCAACGCATCTTGATATTGATTTTTAAAGTTTGCCCCGCGTTGAATAGTGCCATCAACAAGAAACATTGAACGATATTCATACCAAGGTTTACTTTCGCCTGGGCGAGTCATGATATTGAGAATATTAGGTAAATCTTTAGCGCCACTCATGGCTGCATCAATTTGTTCACTCGTTAAATTATAAGTTGATATTGCTTTCTGCTTAAAAGCAAAGTAATTCGGATGTGTATAAAATTCATTTGCTTGAGCCCAATTACTGCTGACAAATAAACTGGCACTCAAACCAAGCAATTTAAAAGTTTTATTTAAATTAGGAAGAAACATATGTTTATAAAATTCCTCATTATCGATGTGTATGAATAGACATCACCAGTCCAAAAGTAGACATCAGGGTAATAATTGCCGTCCCACCATAACTCATGAAGGGTAAGGGCACACCAACTACGGGTAAAATACCACTGACCATACCTGCATTTACAAATACATAAACAAAAAATGACAAACCAAATGCGCCTGCAACCAAGCGACCATAGTTATGGAAGCTTTGTAAGCCAATTTGGAATGTTCTAAAGATAATTGCACAATAAAGAATAATAAGCAGTGTCACGCCAATTAAGCCAAATTCTTCAGAATAAGCGGCAATAATAAAGTCGGTATGGCCTTCAGGTAAGAAATGTAGATGAGATTGGGTGCCTTCTAAGAACCCTTTACCTGAGAATCCTCCTGAGCCAATCGCAGTTTTAGACTGAATAATGTTCCAACCTGTGCCAAGAGCATCTGCTTCAGGATCTAATAATGTAAGAACACGCTGACGTTGATAATCATGTAGTAAAAATTCCCAAGCAATTGGAATAATAATTGCGGCTAGACCTGCTGCTGCAGCGATGAGTCGCCAAGATAAACCACTTAAAAATAGTACGAAAATACCACTGGCCAGAACCAGTAGTGATGTACCTAAGTCAGGTTGTTCTGCAATAAGTAGAAAAGGTACGACAATCAACATCAATGACAGTACAACTTGTGAAAGGCTCGGAGGTAATGCTTTTCGTGATAGAAACCAAGCAATCATCATTGGCATACCAATCTTCATAAATTCACTGGGTTGCACACTGCCGAAGCCAGGGATATCAATCCAACGTTGTGCTCCCATACGGACTTCGCCAAAAATGACGACTGCCACTAAGGAAAGTACACCAAACACATAAAAATAAGGTGAAAATGCCTGATATACCTTTGGGGGGATTTGAGCCAAACTAAACATAACAATAAAGCCAATCCCAAAGCTCATTGCTTGCTTACTGACTAGTCCGACATCTTGCGCAGAAGCACTATATAATACTGTGAGTCCAAGTAAGGCATTTAAAACCAAAAAAGAACAAAGCCAAGGATCGATATGCAATTGTTGCCAACGAGAGGGCTGTGCAGCTGTACTTAAGCCATCACGAGGTGCTTGACGTAAAAATTTGTATTGTGAGCTTGGGGACATGTGATTCTAAATCAGGTAAATCAAGGCTTCGCGAATGCTAACATAAATGCGGATTTAGAGCGTGCAAATTTAGAAAATGTGAGATCTATAAGTATCCAGTTTATAATTGGAATGATCATCTGTTATCTATGAATTATATTAAATAATTATTATAAATCAATATTATATATTAAATTTTATATTGCATGCACCTAATAAAAAGCGATGGTTCCATGACCATCGCTTTTGCATCATTTGGCGAATTACTTTTGAACCAATAACTGATCAAAATGTTTTGCAAATACTTCAAGTTCACCTTGGCTTAAACCTGGGATGAGCTTATTGATCACAATGTGAACGGCTGTTTCGACGCCACTGGTTGCAACGCTCGCAACACCACGTTTCATCATGCCCAGACCCAGCGTTTTGTTAAATTCGGTCATGAAGTGGTGAATCAATGCATCAGCAAAAGTTTTAAATTGCTGGGTTAATGCATCACGTTGTGCCTTGCCATTTCCAGCAGCGACTTCTGCAAAGCTTTTCTTCATGTCAGCGACCAGCGTATCAGGCAGAACCGTACCAAGACGTTGTTGACCCTCATTGTCAGTAAACAGGCTTTTTTCCATAAACGACAACGATTCAAGAACCTGCTCGTTTGGTGCCTTGCCTAATAACTGTTTAAGTAAAGTCTCAACAATGCCACGGATTTTGATTGCAAGCTTCTCGGTAGTGTCACGCTTATCACTTGGCGGAAATTGTTGAACCAGCTTAATCAGCATGTTGTCCAGTAATTCATCCGTCAATTGTAAAGAGATTTTGTCACGTAAAGGGTATTGTGGTTCTTTACTGTCACGGCTAGCCTGTGCAAGTTGAATATCCTGACTCAAACCTGCTGATGGAAGAATACCGAAATAACTGGTCATTGAAACATTTCCTCTATATCAAATTTATTCGTTTTATTGTCTCGCCAAGCGAATTGGCTCGGGCATCCATGACAAGTCTGATACACGGCATGGGTTAATATCCAAGCCTCCACGGCGTGTATAGGTTGCATAGACCATCAACTTTTCAGGTTGAAGCAATTGCCAAATATCAGCAAATATTTGCTCGACACATTGCTCATGGAAACCATTGTGCTGACGGTACGAGATAATATAGGCTAATATGCTGCGATAACAAGGTTTTTTACCTTGAAAACGAATAAAAATCGTACCCCAATCTGGTTGTCCTGTGACTGGGCAATTACTTCTCAAAAGATGAGAGTAAAGTTCAATTTCAACACTTTCTTGGGTCGCAGGATCTAATCTTAATAGAGTTGAATCTGGATGCTCAGATAGGCGCTCAGGGATGAGATCATCAATACAAATCCCCTGCGGTTTAGAAATTTCTAAATCATCAACTTGGAATAATTGTAGTTCAACTTTTCCACCCGCCGCATTGGATAAGTCACGTTCAACCGTTTCGACAAAAGCTTGTTGAGACTCAAACTGCGTAAAGTTCATGCTATTGAAATAAAGTTTAAGTGACTTTGATTCAATTAAGTTGGGGGAGTTGGCGGGTAAGGTTAAACGACCAATCGCCACTTGTGGTAAACCAAGATGATTCAGCCATGAAATTTCAAATACATGCCACCAATCTTTACCTTGTGTAATTCCTTCAACATGCAAATACTGTTGACGAGACTCAGCACGAGCAATTGGAAATAAAACCTCTGGCTGATATTGAGTAGGGTATTGGGTGTCTTTACCCAATAAAGAATATTCAACACTCATTCACGCATTCCTGAACCACGAGCTAATAAATGATAAGCAACTGCATAGAGCGCAACACAGCATAGGGTAACGATACTTAGTGAGAACGTTACATTGACGTCACTGTGCCCTAAAATGCCAAAACGGAAAGCATTAACCATATATACAATTGGATTGACTAAAGATAAATTTTGCCAAAATGGGCTAAGCGCACTAATCGCATAAAAGACACCACCTAAATAGGTAAGTGGAGTCAATACAAAAGTCGGGATAATAGAGATATCATCAAATGACTTCGCATAAACCGCATTGATGAAACCACCAAGCGAGAATAATAGTGAAGTAATAATGACAGTATATATAGTCACGAATAGATTATAAATTTCTAAGTGAGTAAAGAATAAACTCATGATGGTCACAATCAAACCGACCAACACACCACGACATACGCCACCAATCACATAGCCCCAAAGAATCAGGTGTAAGGGCACAGGGCTCATGATCAGTTCTTCAATACTTTTTTGAAATTTGGCACTAAAGAAGCTTGAAGAAACGTTGGCGTAGCTATTCGTGATCACCGCCATCATAATTAAGCCTGGCACAATAAATTGCATATAGCTAAAGCCGCCCATTTCGCCAATACGAGAGCCAACTAAGTTGCCAAAAATCACAAAATATAGGCTCATTGTGATTGCTGGTGGTAATAAAGTTTGTGGCCATATCCGCATGAAACGGCGAATTTCTTTAACAACCAAAGTCCAAAGTGCTGTTTTTAATTGATTAAAGTTCACTGATTCGCTCCAGCAAGATTTTTCTCGACCATTTTCACGAATAATTCTTCCAAACGATTGGATTTATTGCGCATACTGCTGACTTGAATATTTTGTGATTGCAGGATCAGGAACAGATCATTCATGTTATGCGCCTTGTCCATAGTGACTTCTAATGTCATTGGATCAATTAAATTAAATTTGAAGCCGATGATATCCAGTTGCAAATTTTCAATAGGTTCAGCGAGGTCACAGATGAATGATTCTTCATTGAGTTGATTAAGAAAGCCTTTCATGGTGGTATCTTCTTTAATCACACCACGATCAATAATTGCGATGCGACGACACAGCATCTCAGCTTCTTCTAAATAATGTGTCGTTAAAATAATTGATGTACCTTTTTCATTCATTTCAGTGAGAAAATCCCACATTGAACGACGTAACTCAATGTCCACACCCGCAGTTGGTTCATCTAATATAAGCAACTTAGGTTCATGCATCATGGCACGTGCAATCATCAAACGACGCTTCATACCACCTGAAAGCATACGTGATTGAATATTACGTTTTTCCCATAAACCGAGTTTTTCTAAATAATATTCAGCACGTTGTTCAGCATGTTTTTTAGGAATGCCGTAATAACCTGCTTGTGTCACTAAAATATCGAAAGTTTTTTCGAATTGACCGAAGTTAAACTCTTGAGGAACAACACCAAGACATTGTTTCGCATGGGATGGATGGGTATCTAAGTTGTGCCCAAAGATTTCCACTGTACCCGATGTTTTTTTGGTTAAAGAGCTAATGATACTAATCGTTGTAGATTTACCCGCACCATTGGGACCTAATAATGCATAAAATTCACCTTCAGGTACGGTCAAATCAATACCTTTTAACGCCTGAAAACCATTACGATAAGTTTTGGACAAATCGCTCAACACCAAAGCATCAGTCATGAACGTCTCACGTTGTTAAATAGAATGACTATTTTGAGTGATATGAAAAAATAAACCAAGTAGAAAAATAGGTTTCTGGCGTTTTAGAAATAGAACGATTAATTCGATAATTTTGTAAAATGATCTACTTTTAAATTGTTAAATATTAAATTTTTTATTTATTATCAAACTCTTAGAGTTTTAATTATCGCATCAACTATAGGTACGATTATCAAAATAATCGTAAGCAATAGAGCGTAGCTTTTAAGACTTTTGTTGTTAGCTTAAGACTTAACGATAAATTGATTTTGAAAAGAAGAATTTTTATTAAAAAAGTAATTAAATAAATACAGCTAATTAATAATAGAGAAAAGCCAACGATTTGTTTTGGCATCTTTACGGTAACTTTTTTGAGTAATTTAAGGTTTACCGCAATCTTTACCGCATCAATTACGGTAATAGTTGGGAAAGCATGGGAAGTTATGATAATAAACTTAAATTAAGAGTTCTTATTGTGCAATGCTTTTGATATGAATTGAAAAACGAATTTGGTGCGCTCAGCGGGACTCGAACCCACGCCACAGGCTTCGGAGACCTGTACTCTATCCAGTTGAGCTATGAGCGCATACATGTGTGGCACATCATAGGCAAAAAATACATAGAGGTAAATATAAAGACATAAGCAATATGATCTATTGTTTATTAAAACAACGATTTTGAAGCTTAATTGCCAAAATATTTAAATCATGTTTGCAAATGCTGTACCGAATAATTAATCAACTTCAACGTTTGATTCAATTGTGTTGGAGGAATTCTTGATTCTTGTAGAAAAGTAATCCATTGCATTTGGCAAGCTTTTAATTGCTGTAGGTTTTTGATCATCTGTATTTTTTGTATTAATGGCCGCGCCATTAAACCACAATAAGTTGTTAAGGTTTGAATCATAACTTGTTGAATTTCAACAAAAGGAAGCTTTTCTAACGTAATAATTTCTGCTTCAAGATTTTCTGTTGGATTAGATATGTTTTTATTTTGATCTGGTTGAATATGTGGGATTGCTGTAGAAGTATTATTGTCTGCTGCTGTGACTTCTTCTTCAATATGTATGGATTCGGGTTGTTGATGTGCTAATAAGCCCATATCAATCAGTTGTTGAACTAATTCCGTAGGTGCTATTCTTTCTTTATATCCATGATCAAGTTCTTGAAAATCTTCATGATCAATCAAAAGCAATAAACGACGCTGCCGTGGAGTTAAAGCACTATCACGTTGTTGCAGGGCATTTTGCCCGAGTTCCGTTTTGAAAAAATTAGACATTTCTTAATCCCCACAAGCCCAAGATCTAGCATGAGGATTAAGATAAGGTTAAAAAATGACAATAATATTAACAATTTATTAAATATCATTGTCTTGATTGGAATGACTGGAAAATAATTTAAAAAAATTTTCTAAGAGGGCTTATCTAACTAATTTTGTTTCCAATGCCTTACGTAAATAGAGATCAAGATCGTCTTGGCGTAAAAGCCATTGGATATAATCCGCTGGAAGATCTTGAATCGCAGTACCTTTGTGTTTACCAAAAGTAATATTCTTCGGAATACGAGCTTCTTCTGAAGCTATATAAAGCTGTTCAATATTTTCAATGTTTAATTGATGAATGATATGCATCAAAATATTAGCTGTTAAAATAATGTCAGCATCAGCTCTATGAGCACCTTTGAGCATTTCTCTAGCTTTATCACTCCCCTTGGAGATCAGATAAATTAAGGCTGAAATATTATGTGCTTCCGCATTTTCCCAAACACGACGTGCAAGTGCTAAAGTGCAAATTGGTTTAATTTTTGATGTATCTACGCCGCACTTTGCAATAGCTGTAATATCGTAATCAACGTTATGACCGATAATATATTGGGTTTGTTCAGGCAGTTGAAACTCACTGTAAAAAGGTTGATCAGCTAGGTCTGATTCTAATATGTGATGCACCGCCATCGCGGCATAAGAGATAGGTTGACCAACTTGATACAGCTGATCAAAAATCTTTTTCTTATCTAAGCTCAGCTTTCCATGCTCAATTTCAATTGGCGCGTAAGCAATTTCTATAGGCAAACCATTTAATGTATGTGTTTCCGTATCTAAAATAATGGCTTGCATAAAGTTGAACCTAATTGGGTAGGATAGTCTCTCAGACTTTTTATCTTACAAGAAATTTAGGATGAGCTGTGCTTAATCATGCTTAGATTGATTGGATTTTAAATAAATTAGTAGTGTATTGCGCAAATAAAAAACAAATATAAAAGGATATAAAAAATACTTGAAACAATTTTGTAATAGGCGTAATTGTTATGGACGTAGTTGCCTTAGAAAAATAACATCTAAGGAAAAAATCAAAAAAGAAGATAGTTAAGGAAAAACTAAATGAAAATTAAACTATTAACGGTTGCAATGCTGAGCACGACTTTGTTTTTGACAGCTTGTGGTGGCGACGATAATGAATCGACAGTTTTTGTACCTAAACCTGAGATTCCTGAAAATAATATCAAAGACCCTGTTGTTGGCATGCCAACAGTATATACAAAAAGTGATTTTAGTCTTGTAGCGTCAGAAAGCTCTGTTATGACTTATAAAATGTTAGGTCAAAATGGTCAAGAAACGACGGCAACAAGTTTAGTTTTTGTTCCGAAAGGGACGATGCCAGCGGATGGTTGGAAAATTGTCGCTTGGGCGCATGGAACAACCGGTGTGGCTGATATATGCGCGCCGAGTCTTAATGTGACTAATGAATATGTTTATGCAATGATTAGTAAATTTTTGGCAGCAGGTTACATTGTCGTTGCACCTGATTATGAAGGGCTTGGTGAACCGAGTGGGCATGAACTTCATCCATTTTTAAATGTAAAAAGTGAGGCATATTCTATTACAGATGCTGTAGTAGCAGCCAGATCATATTTATCTAGTCAAGGAAAAATGACATCACGTCAATGGATGACGGTCGGGCATTCACAAGGTGGGCAAGCCGCATTAGGAGCAGCTCAATATGCGAGCCGCGCAAAATTAGACTATAAAGGAACGATTGCTGTAGCACCCGCATCTAATCTTGGTGCAATTTTAACAAATGGAGAGCTATCTGTAAAAGATGCGCCTGTAAACTTTCAAATTCCAGTTTATGCACAACTTGATACTTTTACTGCATTGATTACTGCAGGTCTAAGAAATAATAATTTAACATTCAGTTATTCAAATGTATTTAAATCACCAACTGACTTAATTGCGAGTAAAGCTGAGTCAAACTGCTCAGGTGCGTTAGGCAATGAGTTTGTTAGCGGGATGCAAAATTATTTAAAAACAAATGTTGATTTGAAAAATTACCCACGTACCCAAACAAACTTTATGGCTTTACCTTTGGTGAAAGAGTTTTTAGAAAAAGATTCTCAACCTGCACAAGTCAAGCTTAATCAACCTGTTGTTATTTATCAGGGAGCAAAAGATACAACTGTACCAAAAGAAGCAACGGATGCTTTAGTATTTGATGCAGCTAATAAGGGATCTACTATTCGATATGTAACAAATCCTGAATGGGATCATGGAACGGCATATGTGCTTAATATTGAAAATATTGTGAATGATGTCAAATCAGTAATGCCTGCTAGTAATTAAGAATTTAAGTTTTATAAAAGCCCAATTCTGTGTGTTGAGGATTGGGCTTTTCTGTCTATTTTTTAATGACCACGGTTTCCCAACCGTCATATTCACCATTTAACTGATTCGCTAATTGCGAAAGCTGTAATGTACAGTGATCTATTGATTGCTGATCAACAAATTCAGTTTTAGAAATTTGTAATTGGTATGGAAAACCATCATATTCCTCTATTTTGTTTCTTTGATTTATTTGAAAATCCCACGATAATATTATTTCCACAAATTTATGCAAATCCACTTCATTTTTAAAATATATCCAATGATCTATAGCTCGAGCAACTTTAAGATTATCTCCATGATTTTGAAGATTTTCAATTACAGATCGATTCGAAATGGTTTGCATAATTTCTTTACTTGGATACATATAATTGAAATATGTTGACCAATTTGAATCAAGTTTCTGACCAAACCTATAACGATATTCTGGATAAAACTGCATTACCTCATTAATGATATGTTCTGGATTTGTTCCATCTTCACAATAAAAATATAAATCTCTTAAATGATTATGTGTTAAACGACCAACATACAAGATAGCAAGTTCGCTTGTAAGAGCAGGAATAATTTGATCTTCTATTTGAGCGAGATGTTCAAATTCTTCACTTGAAGATAATCCATCCTCTCTTGAGCAGTTCATCTTTATTTCAACCCAAAGTAGGGTTGATCTATTGGTTATAGGGGCAATTTTAGCCAGAGCTAGATTTAGAAAGTAACTTGCAGGAACTTCATCTATTTGGCACATATAAAAGTTCCAGTCTTCTGGAACTTCAAGAGCTAAATCAGGTGAATCATTTTTTTGTAAATCTTCTTGAAAAGTATTGTTTTTTTTATGCCAAAATTTTAAGAAAGAAAACATATTTAGCTCTTGTGAATTTTTATCGATAGCTTAACAGCTAAATTCAGTCAAATTCACGAATAATTAAATAAATATCAAGCTCTGTAACAGTAAACTTCATGCTATAATTCGCACCAATCTTTAGCACGGCTTAAAAGCCCTAATTTATAGGACCCTCCGCTAATGTTTGCCAATATCTCTATTGCTGAATTTGATCCAGAATTAGCTCAAGCGATTGCTTCGGAAGGCGACCGCCAAGAAGCTCACATCGAGTTAATTGCTTCTGAAAACTATTGCTCTAAAGCTGTAATGGAAGCTCAAGGCTCGAAACTTACTAACAAATATGCAGAAGGCTATCCAGGCAAACGCTATTATGGCGGTTGTGAATATGTTGACGTTATTGAGCAACTTGCAATTGACCGTGCGAAAGAGTTGTTTGGAGCAGATTATGCAAACGTACAACCACATGCAGGCTCACAAGCAAACTCAGCAGTTTACTTAGCGCTTCTTAATCCTGGTGATACAGTATTAGGTATGAGCTTGGCTCACGGTGGTCACTTGACTCACGGTGCTAAAGTTAGCTTCTCTGGTAAAACTTATAATGCGATCCAGTACGGTTTAAACCCTGAAACAGGTGAAATCGATTATGAAGAAGTTGAGCGTTTAGCTTTAGAACATAAGCCACGTATGATCGTAGCTGGTTTCTCTGCTTATAGCCGTGTTGTAGATTGGCAACGTTTCCGTGATATCGCGGATAAAGTTGGTGCTTACCTTTTTGTTGATATGGCGCATGTTGCTGGTTTAGTTGCTGCTGGTGTTTATCCAAATCCAGTTCAAATTGCTGATGTAACGACAACGACTACACATAAAACACTTCGTGGTCCACGTTCTGGTTTAATTCTTGCGAAAGCAAACGAAGAAATCGAGAAGAAACTTCAATCAGCTGTATTCCCAGGCAACCAAGGTGGCCCTTTAATGCACGCAATTGCTGCTAAAGCAATCTGTTTTAAAGAAGCTATGGCACCTGAATATAAAACTTACCAACAGCAAGTTGTTAAGAATGCTCAAGCAATGGCTGAAGTATTCATTGCTCGTGGTTATGATGTTGTATCTGGTGGTACTGATAACCATTTATTCTTATTATCTTTAATTAAACAAGAAGATGTAACGGGTAAAGATGCTGATGCATGGTTAGGCGCTGCTCATATCACAGTAAATAAAAATGCTGTTCCAAATGACCCACGTTCTCCATTCGTGACTTCTGGTATTCGTATTGGTACGCCAGCTGTAACCACTCGTGGTTTTGGTGAAGATGAAGTTCGTGACCTTGCAGATTGGATCGCTGACATTATCGACAGTAAAGGTAATGAACAAGTGATTGCTGATGTGAAAGCGAAAGTTGAAGCAGTGTGCGCTAAATTCCCAGTTTATGCTGCGTAATTTGTTTCGCTAAATAAAATTCTAAACACACCTCAAACTTTGGTTTGGGGTGTTTTTTTATGGTGATGATTTATTGGAGCTAGCTAAAAGAATTCAATTTTTCGGTTGAATCTTTTTGTATTGATGTTACTTGAATAATTCAGCATGTGTTCCAGTACGAGTAAAGACGATTTGTGTATCTTGAGGGCGAATTCAAACATGAGGTGCGACAGTTTCAAAAGCCTTATGATAATCAACAAGCCGAGCAAATTTCTCTAATTGTTAAAAACGTAATACTAAAAAGCAAGTTTGGTGCCAGTGTTTTGCCTAAGTCCGTAAATATTGCTTTCTTTTTAGAGATGATAATCGATGATTGATATGTGATTGAGTGATTCACTTATATTGTGTAAGCCTCTAATTACCTAATAAATTTAAGCTATTAAATTTAATTTGCAGTTGATCCTTGCTCTCTATGTGTAAAGGATCAGGTTTAATACAATCAATAGGGCAAACTGCAATACATGTGGGTGATTCGTAGAAGCCGACACATTCAGTGCAACGTTGCGGCTCAATTTCGTAGATTTTTGCACCTTCATAAATCGCTTGATTCGGGCATTCTGGCAAGCACATATCACAGTTGATACATGCTGTGGTAATGAATAGCGCCATATTTAATCTGCCGAATATGCAAGTGCATCAGTTTTTAACTGCGTTTTGGCGTGTGGAAGATGACGGATTAATAAGGCATAAGCAATATCGATATCTGCTGAAAGTGGGATTTCCACAATATGTCCAGAACCTTTTGCATTGTCGATTGGATGACCTTTTAAATCACGCATTTCAGTCAAAGTGAAGACAAGATTACCTTTGGGAGTCATGAGCTCAAGAGTGTCGCCAACTAAAAACCGATTTTTAACTTCGACTCGAACATAATCTCCGTTGCGTTCAATTACCTCACCACAAAATTGTTGATAGTCGAAATGTGATGAACCATCCCCATAATTTTGGTAATCGCTATGCACATGGCGACGTAAAAATCCTTCTGTATAACCACGATTTGCCAAACCTTCAAGTTGATCCATTAGACTTGAGTCAAATGGTTGACCTGATAGCGCATCATCAATTGCTTTACGATAAATTTGAGCTGTTCGAGCACAGTAAAAATAGGATTTTGTTCGTCCTTCAATTTTAAGTGAAGCAATTCCCATATGAGTCAAACGATCAACATGTTGAATGGCACGTAAGTCTTTCGAGTTCATGAAATAAGTACCATGTTCATCTTCTTCAGCTGCAAACATTTCTTCATCATTACGTTGTACTAAAACACTTTGAACTAGATCATCTTGAACTTTATTGGAACAGCATTGTTTGGATGGTTCTATCTGCTGAACAGGAATCACGTCACCATTGGTATCTTCTTGTGCTTCGTGAATTTTATATTCCCAACGACAAGCATTGGTACATGCGCCTTGATTTGCATCTCGTTTATTCATATAACCTGAGAGTAAACATCGTCCTGAATAGGCCATGCATAGCGCGCCATGTACAAAAACCTCAAGTTCAATTTCTGGTACATTTTTCTGTATTTCTTCAATTTCTTCCAATGCGAGTTCACGAGAAAGAATGACTCGGCTTAAACCATAGTCTTTCCAGAATTTTACAGTTGCCCAATTAATCGCATTGGCTTGTACCGAAAGGTGGATAGGCATGTCAGGGAAATGTTCACGAACCATCATAATTAAGCCTGGATCCGACATAATTAATGCATCAGGTTGCATCGCAATAATTGGCTCGATGTCACGAATAAAATTTTTAAGTTTGCTGTTATGTGGCTGAATATTGGCAACAACATAGAATTTTTTGCCTAATGCATGTGCTTCATCAATTCCGATTTTTAAATTTTCATGATTAAACTCATTATTACGAACACGGAGACTGTAACGTGGTTGTCCTGCATAAACTGCATCTGCTCCATAAGCAAAAGCATAACGCATATTTTTAAGTGAACCAGCAGGAGAGAGTAATTCAGTAATCATGATGCAAAAGGCATATAAAAAATAAGGAATTATTTTAAAAATATAATTACTAAGATTCAACCAAGCATTTTGCTCGGAATTATAGCTGTTTTTCTCTCATATAAAAAAATAACTCTAGAATTACTGCAACTTTATAATTTATATTGGCTTTGTTGCACAAAGGTTTGAAAGATAATGCTACCCTAATTGAGCTAAATTTAAGTGATAACTTGGATATGGGTTTTATTTAATTGTTTGAATTTATTAAAAAATTTATAAATGTGCATGAATCTAATTCATCTGACTAGGAAAACTCCTTGCCGTGAATTTATCACCTAATAATTTGATGCAATGCATTTTGGTTTCCACTAAACTTCGATGATGATAACCAGACCATTTTTTCCAAAGTGACTTAGCTACCCGTTTGAATGTTTTTTAATAATTCATTCCTCTCTCTAAATATCTTAATTTCTTATCTTTCCAAAGCTTTGCATGCTTCCTAGTAGTAATGACTGCATGTGCATCTCGATCTAAAAAGATTTGTCGGCTCGGAATATCAATATGCTTTTGTCGTCTACAGAGGGTGGAGTAATCTGGTGCTGTCCAATTCAAACATTAGTTGTACGGTAGGTTTTAGTCACAGGCTTCTTCAACTAGAAATTATATTGCTGAAGAAGCCTTCAAGAATAGCTTTGTGCAACAAAGCCTTCTAACATCAATAAAAATGACGATTAAGATTGAATTTTAAACTATATCTAAATATTCACTCTATGCTAGGCTTAAGAAAAAAGGATAAGCCTATGGATGCCATTGAAATAAAAGATTTCTCAGCTCTGACTGGGTATACAAATGCCATTTTAGCAATCGATGAGTGGCTTGAACACAAACCTTATTTCTATGTGATTAAGGATCAGTATTTGATTGATGAGGCTATTCGTGTTGAATATATCATTATTCAATAATTTTGAATTTAGAGGAGCTTATAAATGACAAAAAACCGATTGTTTATAGACTTATCTATTATGTATTGTTGATCTGAAATTGGGGTTTTTGTTTCAAGTAATAGACATAATATTTTGATTTATTTGTTATCTTTAAATTTTTGCAAGATTTCAAATTATGAAGAAAATTCTATTTTTAGCTTTAGCACTTACTACATTAACAGCGTGTTCTTTAACACCCAGCAAGGATGTTACTCCACCTAAAATTGGTATGGCAAATCCTGCAAGCCAATACTGCGTTGAACAAGGAGGTCAGCTTGAGATTCTCAATGAGGCAAATGGTCAGGCTGGATATTGTAAATTGCCTAATGGGCAAGTGATTGAGGAATGGGCATTTTTCCGTGCAAATCAAAGTAAATGTGTTGCTGATGAAGCACAAAAACTTGTAGGGCAGTCTGGTTTAACCGAACAGCAAATTAAGCAAAAAACCAAGTCCGGAATTGTGCGCAGTGTAGGACCAAATCAGCCCGTAACGATGGATTACCGTGAAAATCGAGTGACGGTAATGATTGATCCGCAATCTAAAAAAATTCTTAGTGCAAATTGTGGTTAATTGGTGAAATAAGTTCTTGCTTTCAAGTTGGTATCTACCAATTTGAAAGCTTTTCTCATCTAAATGAAAGATAGACCTTGATAAATCTACTTTTGTACCCATCAATTATAATATTGCAGTAATATTTTCCGTTTTGGCTTTGACCAAAAGTATAATCACTGTATTTATTTTCTAATTTTTGAGATAGACGAAACTTTGACATGAATCTACTTCTTATCGTAGTGTTTGGCGCAATTGCTGAGATATTAGTATGGATCGGCGTGGGCGACCTTGTTGGGAGTATGTGGTACGTATTCTTTTGGTTTGTTATAACTTTTTTCGTGGGTTTGAATCTCGTTCGTTCTAGTACATCTAATATTATGCCGCAATTGCAACAAATGCAGATGACAGGTCAACTTGGAGCTGATCCTGCTGTTACTAAAAAATTAGCAATTGCAATGTCGGGTTTCTTGTTAATGATTCCTGGTTTAATTTCTGATGTATTGGCTGTATTGGTTTTAATTCCTGCAGTTCAAACAGCGTTTAGAAATATGTTGATGAAAGCAATGGCAAAGCGTCAACAGGCGATGATGGATCAAATGATGGGTGGAATGGGTGGTAATGCTGCTGGTCAGAATCCATTTGCTGATCTCATGCGTCAAATGCAGGACATGCAGAATCAACAACAAGGTGGTGGTCAATATCGTGACTCAACCATTATTGATGGCGAAGCGAGAGAAGTTCAACCTGATCAAAAGAAAATTGAATTCAAAGATGTTAATTAGTCGTTGATACGCTTAAAAAGCACATCCTAGTTGATGTGCTTTTTTATGCTTTATTTTTTACACTTTGCTCTTGTTTAGATTCTGTTTTGTCTGGTGTTTGTTGTTCTTTGCTCTGAGGTTGATAGTGGGTAGGAGGGAGATTTGTTATTTCATTTTCAGATTGTTTATATGAACGACTTCGATTAGCTCGTTCACGAAATCCACCTTTATTGATCAATTGAGCCATATTGATGTCATCTATGATTCGAAAGATATATTTTAACAAATTATGTGAAAGATCAAAATAATACTGAGCGTTAGTTGAATCTAGCTTTGTATATCTTCTTTACAATGTATCGAAGAGAATTGTTAATTTGAATGAATTGCCTTTAAAACTAGATTGAATTCTGATTTTTTTTCTCATAGGATAAAAGTGAGACGAAAGAAATTGTTGTAAATAGTAAGTGGATGGAGGAATGATGTTATATCAATATCATTGCGCATGTTGTGACAAGGTAGTCGCTTCAACAGATAAGGAATGCCCTTATTGTGGTTCTCAGCATATTAGAAGTCCTTATGGTTTATGGGTGTTCTGTGTGGCTACATGTTTTGTAGTTGTACTTGTAATTAAGATGGTACATGTATATTCATTACATTATGAGGAAGATCAAACAACTCAGACAAGTTCTTTATTTGAAATGTTTAAACAAGATAGTGCTGAATCTAATAAATAATAATAAATAAAAAAGTTCGCAATTTGCGAACTTTTTTATAAGCGATAAACTTATAGTCCCGCAGCATCTTTAAGAACGTCGACTTTATCTGTCTTTTCCCAAGTAAATGCAGTGTCTGAACCCTCACGACCAAAGTGACCATAAGCAGCTGTCTGCTTATACATTGGCTGAATTAGGTTCAGCATACGAGTGATACCGTATGGACGTAAATCAAAGTGCTCACGAACCAATTGAATGATTAATTCGTCTGATACTTTACCTGTATTAAATGTATTGATTGAAATCGAAGTCGGTTCAGCAACACCAATTGCATAACTGACTTGGATTTCACATTTATCCGCTAAACCAGCTGCAACAATATTTTTTGCAACATAACGACCTGCATAGGCCGCAGAACGGTCAACTTTTGATGGATCTTTACCAGAGAAAGCACCGCCACCATGACGTGCCATGCCGCCATAAGTATCTACAATAATCTTACGACCAGTTAGACCACAGTCACCTACAGGACCACCAATCACAAACATACCTGTTGGATTGATATGGAATTTTGTACCTGCATGGAACATTTCAGCAGGAATAATCGGTTTTACGATTTCTTCAATCACAGCTTCTTTTAAGTTAGCTTGACTAATTTCAGGATCGTGCTGAGTTGAAAGTACCACAGCATCTAGACGAACTGGCAGACCATTTTCATAAGCAAATGTTACTTGGCTTTTTGCATCAGGGCGCAACCAAGGTAAAGCACCTGAACGGCGTAATTCTGCTTGACGCTCCATTAAACGATGCGCATAAGAAATTGGGGCAGGCATGAGTACGTCAGTTTCACGACTTGCATAACCGAACATTAAGCCTTGGTCACCAGCACCTTGATCTTCAGGTTTCTGGCGGTCAACACCTTGTGCAATCTCAGGAGATTGTTTACCGATCATATTGATCACGGCACAAGTTGAACCATCGAAACCTAAATCAGAATGATGATAGCCAATTCCATTGACGGTTTGACGCACAATTGCTTCAAAGTCGACATTTGCTGTCGTTGTAATTTCACCAGCAAGAACAACCGCACCTGTTTTTACTAATGTTTCACAAGCGACACGCGCATACGGGTCTTCTTTTAGGATTGCATCTAAAATAGCATCACTAATTTGGTCAGCCATTTTGTCTGGATGACCTTCGCTTACAGATTCTGAAGTAAAAACAGCATACTCGCGCATGAACGTCCTATCATGGTTATTTTCAAAAAGACAGAGTATGTTACATCGACTTGGCGGATAGGACTAGCATAAGCTGACTAAAATGCATGAATTTATTTCATTTTCATTGTGTTTTTATTGATATGTGTATCAGTAAAACTAATATTAATGCTTTAATTAATAAAGTTTTTCTGAATTGTAAATTTTCATATTGGAGTGAATGCATTTTAGTGGTTGTTTAGATGGTGAGCATTTATATAAAGAATTGTATTTGAATGATCAAAATATAAGAAATATCGTGTATTGCACTTTACCCCATCTTGTTTTTTTAAGACAATAGTCGCAGTTTTTGAAAGATGATTTCTCATCTTCTCTCATCTTATTTGATTTAATCGGATTCTGACTTATGACAACCCCTTTAAATGAACGTCGTATTGCAAATGCAATTCGTGTCTTGGCTATGGATGCTGTGCAACAAGCAAACTCAGGGCATCCTGGTGCTCCAATGGGGATGGCAGATATCGCTGACGTAGTTTGGCGCGAATTTTTAAATCATAACCCAAGTAACCCACAGTGGGCGAACCGCGACCGTTTTGTATTGTCAAATGGTCACGGCTCAATGTTGCAATATGCATTATTGCATTTGACAGGTTATGAGTTATCTATTGAAGATTTAAAACAATTCCGTCAATTACATTCTAAAACACCAGGTCACCCAGAATATGGCTACGCACCTGGTATCGAAACCACAACTGGTCCATTGGGTCAGGGCATTGCTAACGCAGTTGGTTTCGCTTTAGCTGAAAAAACTTTAGCTGCACAATTTAACAAAGATGGTTTAAACGTTGTTGATCACTTCACTTACTGCTTCTTGGGTGATGGCTGCTTGATGGAAGGTATTTCGCACGAAGTATGTTCACTTGCAGGTACTTTGGGTCTAGGTAAGTTGATTGCTTACTACGATGACAACGGGATTTCAATTGATGGTGAAGTAGAAGGCTGGTTCAGTGATGATACTGAACAACGTTTCAAAGCCTATGGTTGGCAAGTGCTTCGCGTAGATGGTCATGATGCTGATGCGATTCGTCAAGCAACTGTTGAAGCGAAAGCTGAAAGCAATAAGCCAACAATTATTATCTGTAAAACGATTATTGGTTTAGGTTCTCCGAATAAACAAGGCAAAGAAGATTGCCACGGTGCGCCATTGGGTAAAGACGAAATTGCTTTAACACGTGAAGCATTAGGTTGGAAAGAAGACGCATTTGTTATTCCTGAAGATGTATATGCAGCTTGGGACGCAAAAGCTAAGGGTCAAACTTCTGAAGCCGCTTGGAATGAATTGTTTGCTCAATACCAAGCAAAATATCCAACTGAAGCAGCTGAATTGTTACGTCGTATGAATGGTGATTTACCTGCGGAATTTGCAGCACAAGCCGATGCATTTATTGCTGAAACCAATGCAAAAGCTGAAACCATCGCAACTCGTAAAGCTAGCCAAAATACTTTACAGGCATTCGGTCCATTACTGCCTGAATTATTAGGTGGTTCTGCTGACTTGGCTGGCTCTAACTTAACACTTTGGAAAGGTTGCCAAGGCGTACAAGAAAATCCAGCGGGCAATTACGTGTATTACGGTGTTCGTGAATTCGGTATGACTGCAATTGCGAATGGTGTAGCTTTACACGGTGGTTTTGTTCCTTACGTTGCAACATTCTTAATGTTTATGGAATATGCACGTAATGCGGTACGTATGTCGGCATTGATGAAGCAACGTGTGATTCATGTTTATACACATGATTCGATCGGCTTGGGTGAAGATGGTCCAACGCATCAACCAATCGAACAAATTGCATCGTTACGCGGTACGCCAAACTTAAATACTTGGCGCCCATGTGACACAGTTGAAGCAGCAATTTCTTGGAAATCTGCGCTACAACGTAAAGATGGTCCAACAGCATTAATTTTCTCTCGTCAAAACTTGCCATTCCAAGCACGTAATGAAGCTCAAATTCAAAATGCTGCAAAAGGTGGTTATGTACTTGCAGAAGAAAAAGGTGAGTTGAAAGCAATCATTATTGCGACTGGTTCAGAAGTTTCATTGGCGATGGAAGCATATGCACAACTTGAAGGTGTGCGTGTCGTGTCTATGCCATGTGCTGAAGAGTTTATGAAGCAAGATGCTGCTTACCGTGAAGCTGTATTACCTGCACATATTCGTGCCCGTGTAGCGGTTGAAGCGGCTCATGTGGATTACTGGTGGAAGTTTGTTGGTTTAGACGGCAAAGTGATTGGTATGACCACTTACGGCGAATCTGCGCCAGCAAAAGACTTGTTCCAGTTCTTCGGTATTACCACTGAAGCGATTGTTGCTGCGGTTAAAGAATTGACTGCTTAATTGAATTAAGTGGTATAAAAAAGCGCTCTGATTCAGGGCGCTTTTTTTATGATGAGACACAGGAGTAATAAGAAAAATGAGACGATTTTCTTGGTTGAATAATATAGTTAATTAGTTTAATTAATTATATTGAATCTATATAACCTAATGAAAATATCAATAATCCGTCGGAGGAAAATAATAATATGAATTTATTGGAAGCTTTAGTACAGATAGAAAAATATTCTGAGGAAGAAACAATTTACTCAACAAAACCATGGACACTAAATTCAGAGACAATCATTATGATTGAACCAGATGAAGGGGGGCTCGAATTTACAGTGGATGGACGAGTATATAGTTACTTTCTAGAAATTTTCTTAGTTAAAGAGCTCTTAAGTGATTTAGCTGCAGAAAATTGCCTGTCTCTGGAAGGAAAGGTGCTTCGTATCATTCAATATGCTTATAATGATGCATAATTTTTTAAAAGCACACTAGCGAAAGTGTAGTTATCCTCAACTGAGACGACAATATTATTTAAACAAAGTTGATTCTAGGTCGCAATTCTAGACCGGTTTAAGCCTAACCTGTTCTTGTGAGGAGATGACTTGCTGAAACCTAAATTGACAACAAGTCTATTGATATAAGTTTACCCAATACTTAATTCACTCTGAATCGAAATATTTGAGGTCAATAACTTATGAATCGGGCAGCTTTCCGCAACTTTTAACAAACGTTTGTGCTGATCTTCGGTAAATTCACCTTTTAAGATAATTTTACGTTCAATATTATTGTGTCCTGATTCAGGTTCACCGTTCGGATTTAAGGCTAAATCGACCTGCACATGCTCAAGCTTGATGCCTTTATGGTTTGCATACATTTCCAGTGTAATGGTTGTGCACGCACCTAAAGCTGAAAGTAGCAGTTGAATTGGATTTGGTGCTGTATCTTGACCACCTTTATCTGTTGGTTCATCTGCATACCAAGTATGACCCGAAGAATCCGTAAGCGTAACACGATAAGGGGTTGGGGTATTTAGAGCTTGAACTGTATGAGTCATATTCTACCTTGTTGTATATCTTTAAGAATTTAAATCTAAATTTATCAATCGATCATGTTATTCCTCAGATCAATTGTCCACTACCTAATGGTCTTATGATAATTGTGTTTGATATGTGCTGTAACGTTTTTATTGTTGCACGGATGAAACATATCGTTTTATAAAGAATAGTGAATAAAAATACTTGATCTATAAACTATTGCTTATATCAAACAAGGATACGAAAAATGCAATTTAAAACATTAAGCCTCGGTTTATCAGTTGCCATTGCAAGTTCAGTTGCTTTGGCTGCCCCAGTCGATTATAAAATTGATCCAACCCATACAGCCACCGTGTTTAGCTGGAACCATTTTGGTTTCTCTACGCCGAGTGCAAACTTCACTGATATTCAAGGTACAATTAAAGTTGATAATGCAAAACCTTCAAATTCATCTGTAGAAGTGACGATCCCTTTAAGCAGCGTAAATACCAATGTTGTTGCTTTGGATAAAGAATTCCAAGAAGAAGCTTGGTTTAATGCTGCGAAATATCCAAACATTACTTTTAAAAGTACTAAAGTAGAAACCAAAGACAAGAAACACTTCAAAATTACAGGTAATTTAACCGTTAAAGGTGTGACTAAGCCGGTGGTATTGGATGCTGTGCTGAATAAACAAGGCGAGCATCCAATGGCGAAAGTACCTGCGATTGGCTTCAATGCAACAACAAGCTTTAACCGCTCTGCATTTGGTATCGGTAACTACGTGCCGAATGTTGGAGATAAGATCACTGTGAATATTACGACTGAAGCAACTGCTGCAAAGTAATATCAAACAAATCGTTAGATTGATAAAAAAAGCTCATGGAACTAATCCCTGAGCTTTTTTTAATTTTGCGTGTAGATTTGGTGTATTGATTCAATATTATGCTGTTGCGTTGAAAGCTTCGGCTTAAACAACGCTACCTGTTGGGATGGTTTTGGAGAAAGCAAGCACCTGAAAATATTCAGCAGGTACATTTTCTAAAACCAGTCTCGGATCCGCTTTAAAGCCAAATCTGCCATAAACGATAAATCATTAATCTGATAAAGCCTACGCGTTTTAATCTTTCGCCTGTTTTTCTTCTGGCAATAAATATTCAGGCATAGATTTCTTCGCTTGTCTGCGTAGCATCATTTTGATGTATAAAACAATTGCAAAACAAGCCGTCGCAATCGTTAACATGATGCTATTCATATAACTCATGATCGAACTAATATAACCAATGGTCGCAAGACGGCGTTGCATACGCTCAACCTGCGTGCTGGACTCAACACCTGTAATTGCCCATGTACATAAATGTTCGCAGTTATTGATAATCAAATGATACTGGTTTTCATGCATACGTGAACGCATACGTCTTACTACAGCTTTGGCCTTGTAGCGAGGGGATAGATAATTCTTGATATGGATTGTTTTGCCATGTGCAAAACGTTGCAGTGAGGTTGTTTCAATCGGACGTTTTTTAAAAATATGGGCAAAACCTGAATAATGAATAACTCGTCCACGACCTGCATAAATACCATGGTGACTATAGCCAAAGTGTTTAACAATTAGGTGCGCACCGAGAGGGAAATGTCGCTGTGTTTGCTGTATACTCATACAAGACTATTGTATTTACAGATGTATTTTAATCAAAAAATATGAATCTATCGAGTGCATTTAAAGACTCATTTATACGATTATGTGTGGAGATTGTATCTATTCTTTTTATGTTGAAATACATTGTGGGACAATGCGGTTAGTCGATTTGAACAATATTAAATTATGCTAAAAAAATGGTTTATAGCCGCATTGGTCAGTATTTGTATGTCTCATGTTTATGCGATGCAGCATCAAATAATTAAAGTAGACAATATTTCATACGATGTAATTAAAGTAGACCATTTACAGCAACTCAGACTTTTCCTAAAAGATCCAAAGAATGCTCGTTATTATCAAAAATTTGCTCATATCCAAAAAATGCTTCCAACATGTGAACAGTTAAGTTTTGCTATGAACGCAGGTATGTATCACCCTGATTTTCAACCTGTCGGTTTATATGTTGAGGAGGGTAAAGAAATTGTTGAACTTAATGAAGCGCAAGGATTTGGTAATTTTTTTATGCAACCAAATGGCGTGCTTGCATGGAATGATAAATATGCTGTAATTAAAACAACGACAGATTATAAATCCATGAGATTTAAGCCACGGTTTGCTACGCAGTCTGGACCAATGTTGGTTTATAAAGGCCAAGTAAATCGCCAATTTTTAGCAGATTCAAATTCTCTAAAAATAAGAAATGGAGTCGGTGTTAGAAATAATCAGTTGTACTTTGTGATTTCACAACAACGGGTCAATTTTTATCAGTTCGCACAATTTTTCAAGCAAAATTTAAAAATTGATAATGCGTTGTATCTGGATGGTTCAATTTCAAGTTTATATTTATCCAAAACTAAACGTCAGGACAAGACTTTTAATTTAGGTCCAATCGTTGCTGAAATTGCTCAAGTGAATTGTAATTAATCAACTTCTCATCTTCTAGGCATTAGAAGATGAGAAGCGTTTATTTTTATTGAATTGGCGTTTTGATAAGAGCAAGAAGCTCTTTACGGCTATAGCCTCGGGAAATGAGAACTTTCTTTATACCTTTAATCACATCTTCATCTGTCGCTTTGACTAAAGCATCCAGTAGTTGTTCATTTGATTTGCAAGAACAATCATTTTCAACGCAAGAGGTTTGGTTCTTGTGTTCATTATATTGCTGATCTGCATTCAACAATTTTTGCCAAAAACTCATAGAGCCTTCATATACAACCTAACATAGATCGAAATATAGTCACTTTAAAATAAATTACAAGTCAGCTTAAGTGATAAAAGCAGCAGTTGATCTTCAGTTTTTTCGATGATTCTTTTTGTTTCTAACGAAATTATGACAGTTGAATGACTTGATCTTTGAAAAACATCATTTTTTCTAGTAAAAACTTTAAATAAAAATAGAGAGTTATGAGAACTCTCTATTTTTAATGGTTACTTTGCAATAATTTGTTTAAATCTTTTCGAGCAATACACCAGATTCCACATGATGAGTAAAAGGGAATTGATCGAACATCGCAAATTTTATAATACGATGTGTTTGACTGAGTGTTTTTAAATTATCGTGTAAGGTATCTGGGTTGCATGAAATATAAAGAATACGCTCAAAACCCTGTAGTAATTTCAGTGTTTCATCATCAATGCCTGCACGCGGTGGATCGACAAATACCGTGTCAAAGTCGTAGCTTTGAATGTCGATCTGAGCTTCCTGCAAACGTCTAAATTCACGTTCACCTTGATACGCCTGAGTAAACTCTTCGGCAGATAAACGCGCCACCTGAATATTCTCAATCTGATTTTGCTCAATGTTCCATTGCGCTGCGTAGACTGAAGATTTAGCAAGTTCAGTTGCAAGGACACGTTTAAATTTCAAAGAGAGTGGTAGAGTAAAGTTACCATTACCACAGTACAATTCTAATAGGTCTTTCTCAGAGCTTTCAGCAGCATCACAAGCCCACTCCAACATATGTTGGCACACTTTTGCATTGGGTTGTGTAAAGCTACTTTCAATTTGTTTGTATTTAAAAGTACGACCATGAACATTGAGTTGTTCAACCACGTAGTCGTCACCAATAATCACTTTTTGGCCACGGCTACGCCCCATAATTTTAATCTTCAGCTTTTCTGCTAAAGCTTTCGCAGCGATTTCCCAATCTGCATCTAAACGGCGATGATAAATTAAAGTCACCAACATTTCTCCGCTCAATGTGGCGAGGAAATCAGCTTCAAAAATACGTTGCGATAAAATAGGAATTGCTTTTAATTCTTCTAATAAACGTGGCATCAAATCATTGATGCTTTGATCTGCGATAGGAAACTCATCAACTCGTATAACTTCTTTTTGTTTACCATCTTCAGCACGTTCAAACATGGCATAGAACAAATCATTTTCGGTATGCCAGAGACGAAATTCTGCACGCATACGAAAATGTTGCTCAGGTGATTGAAATACTTCTAAAGCAGGGGGATTGAACGGTGCAAATTGTGCGGTGATTCGTTCAACTTTCTCTTGAAGTTGCTGTTGGTAAGATACGGTCATAAAAAGAAAGCTACAGCTGAAATCTAAAGCCGAATGGTATCAAAAAAGCAGTTAAAGGTGCAGGGAAATTATGATTATCCCTGATTTAAACGAATTAGTTTTATTTAAATGATCGTAGGGAAGTTTTTGCTGAAATCCATTTGCTTCAAAGCTAGAAAATAAAAACCCGAACCATGTAAACATGATTCGGGCTAGGAGATTGAAGACTTAAATTAGTCTTCAGATAAAGTCATCAAGCTTGCATTGCCACCTGCTGCTGCCGTATTCACACTGATTGCACGTTCGATAACAAGACGTTCTAAAGGAATCTGCTCATCTTTCTTGAGATGAGTAATGCCCACGATTGCTCCAGAACGGTTCGCAACTTTAGTTTGCAAATCTTGTAACTGTTCAACAGAACCATGATGAAGCACTGCATCAAACGCATCTTTTTCAACACTTGAAATCACAGTGATTGCATCTAAGACATCTTTTGGTAAAGACGCTTTGTGTTTTACTAAGAATGCATTGTCTTTCAACACAGCAGCAGTACTACTGACGGAGAAAATTGCAAGTAACTGTTGTAACTGGCTCGCTTCATCATCTGCGATAGAAAGCACACGATGACGAGGTAAGATAATATATTGATTGCTTTCGCCTGTTGGGCCTTGCAACTCGTAGAATTTACCAACACCAAATGCTGGAATTTTCGGAATTGCGTGAGGCATGTTTTGTTTAGCCCAAGTCAACAAGTTCTGGTAAGCAACATTTGATACAGCATCAAAGTTAGAGATTTCAGCTTTCACTGCAAATGGGGTTGCCAATACTTTCTCTGAACAATGTTCCATCAAACGGTACATATACAGAGGACCACCCGCTTTCGGACCAGTACCAGATAGGCCCTCACCACCAAATGGTTGAACGCCTACCACAGCACCAACGATGTTTCGGTTGATATATAAGTTACCCACTTCAGCACGTTGGATGACAGTATTAATCGTTTCATCAATACGTGTGTGTAGACCCATCGTTAAGCCGTAGCCTTTTGCATTGATGCGATCAATCAATTGCTCAAGTTCACCATATTTATAGGTAATGATGTGCAAGACCGGACCAAATACTTCACGCTCTAAATCATCAAGCTTTGGTAATTCAATCGCTGTTGGCGGAACGAAAGTACCTTGTGTAAGTGCCTGTTGGCTTGCAGCATCGTTAAACATCAATTGATGAACAGGGTAGCCCTTAGATTTCATCTTTTGAATGTGCGTATCGATGGTTTGTTTCGCTTCAATATCGATAACAGGGCCAATGTCAGTTTTTAAGATTGCAGGGTTGCCTACGATCAACTGCTGCATTGCGCCTTTCAACATTTTAATCACAGTTGCAGCACTGTCTTCTTGCACACATAAGATACGAAGTGCAGAACAACGTTGACCAGCACTGTCAAATGCAGAGCTTACAACATCGAGAACGACTTGTTCAGTGAGTGCAGAAGAATCGACGATCATCGCATTTTGACCACCTGTTTCCGCGATGAGCGGAATCGGTTGACCATTTGGAGATAAACGTTTTGCCACAGTTTTTTGCAAGATTTTTGCAACTTCTGTCGAACCCGTAAACATAATGCCTTGAATGCGATCATCTTGGCTAAGTTGAGCACCAACAGTTTCACCACGACCCGGCAGAAGTTGAACAACGCCGTGTGGCACACCAGCTTCCCAAAGCATTTGAACGGCTTGTGCTGCAATGAGTGGTGTTTGTTCTGCAGGTTTGGCAATCACACAGTTACCACTGACCAATGCAGCAGCAATTTGACCAGAGAAAATCGCAAGAGGGAAGTTCCATGGGCTAATACACAAGACTGTACCTAATGGCTTTACTTGTGCATTTGCAGGCAAGTTTTCGATTTGTGTCGCGTAGTAACGCAAGAAATCAACGGCTTCACGAACTTCTGCAATCGCATTGGCATAAGTTTTACCACTTTCACGGCAAAGTAATACCATCAATTCTTGGATGCGAGCTTCCATCAAATCTGCAGCGCGTTTTAAGCAAGCTGCACGTTCAACTTTATCTGCTGCAGCCCAGCTTTGTTCAGCTTGTACCGCTGCTTCTAATGCCAGTTGTACATCCGCACTAGTCGCTTCATTCACATGACCGACAATTTCACTATTTTGTGCAGGGTTTGTAATTGCAATCACATTACTTTGATCGTGAACAGTTGATTCAAATCCAAGTAAAGGCGCACTTTTCCAAATATGGCTACGGAGTTTTTGTGCTGTTGTATCTAATGCAGCTAAAGGCTGGTCGTTATTTAAATCAAAACCACTTGAGTTCGGACGTAATGGGTAAAGATCATGCGGAAGTGGAATCGCAGGATGTTTTAAGCCAATCTGACCTTCATCTTTCGCAGCAGTTTGAATATCTTTAATTGGAGACTGAATTAAGTCTTCAACTTTTAATGTCTTGTCTGCAATACGGTTTACGAATGAGGTATTTGCACCATTTTCAAGTAAACGACGTACCAAGTAAGCGAGTAAAGTTTCATGGTTACCCACTGGCGCATAGACGCGGCATGGTACACCAAGTTTATTGTCTGCTTTTGAACCTACAACTTGCTCATACAAAGGTTCGCCCATACCGTGTAGGCATTGGAACTCATATTGACCTGGATAATATTTGCTTGGGTCTGCAAGTGTATAAATCGTTGCAAGTGATTGTGCATTGTGCGTTGCAAATTGCGGATAGACTTGATCTGGTGCAGCAAGAAGCTTTTTCGCACAAGCAATGTATGACAAATCAGTGTGAACTTTACGAGTAAACACAGGGTAGTCAGTCATGCCGTCAATTTGCGCTTTCTTGATTTCGCTATCCCAATATGCACCTTTCACCAAACGGATCATCAGGCGTTTGTTACTGCGTTTTGCAAGATCAACGATATAATCAACCACGTAGAAACAACGTTTCTGATAAGCCTGAATAACGAAACCAATGCCTTTCCAATTCGCAAGTTTTGGTTCGAAACATAAACGCTCAAGCAATTCGAGTGAAATTTCTAAACGTTCAGATTCTTCAGCATCGATGTTTAAGCCGATGTCATATTGTTTTGCTAAGCATGCAAGTTCGAAAACTTTGTTGTAAAGCTCATGATGTACACGATCAATTTGCGCACGTTGGTAACGTGGGTGTAAAGCAGAGAGCTTAATCGAGATACCAGGACCTTCATAAACACCACGCCCGTTTGATGCTTTACCAATGGCATGAATCGCTTGAGTGTAATCGTTATAATAACGCTCAGCATCATGATCAGTTAGCGCAGCTTCACCGAGCATATCGTATGAATAGCGGAAACCTTTGTGTTCAAATGGTTTTGCATGTTCAAGTGCTTCTTCGATGGTTTCACCCGTAACGAATTGCTCACCCATCATACGCATCGCGACATCAACCGCTTTACGAATGATGCCACGTCCACTGCGAGCGAGAAGACCTGTTAAAATACTGGATAAGCTGGTTTGTTTAGGTGTTTCCATTAACTTGCCAGTCAGCATTAAACCCCAAGCAGCGGCATTTACGAACATCAGATTACTTTGACCCAAATGCTCTTTCCAATTGCCTTGGTTAATTTTGTCACGAATGAGTAAATCACGTGTTGCTGTATCTGGAATACGAAGTAATGCTTCTGCCAAACACATCAATGCCACACCTTCTTGTGAAGAAAGTGAGAACTCTTGGAGTAAACCTTGAACAATACCCGCTTTTCCAGCCGAGCTTTTACGTTCACGTAAATTATGTGCAAGACTGAATGCTAATTCATAAATTTTTTGATCAAGATCAGGAGAAATATCTGCTGATTCTGCAAGTTGTTTAACCGCTTCATGCTCAGCACGTCGCCAAGCTGTATTAATGCGTTGCTCAAACTCACTTTTTTCTTTAAATTCGGTGATATAACCGTTTGTGTGAGCTGTGTCCATTTGTGCAGGAGTATCCAATGTATTCATACTAAATTCCAATAACAATCTCTAGAACATATTGAGTAGAGAGGTTTAGATAATTTATGATTACAGAATAAAACCCGAGTAACTCACTATAATTTACCTATTTTTTAGAGGAAAATTCAGTTGAATGGCCCTATTTATACATTAGATCGTACCGATCTGAAAATTCTGGATATTCTTCAAACAGATGGAAGAATTTCCAACAGTAAATTGGCTGAATTAGTGAACCTTTCGCCGACTGCCGTGATGGCTCGTGTCCAAAAGTTGACGAAGGATGAATTTATCTTGGGATATGAGGCAAAACTCAATCCGAATAAGTTAAATGCGAGTTTTCTTGTGTTTGTTGAGGTGCTTTTAGATAAAACCACACCAAATGTGCTCGAGGATTTTATTGATGCAGTGACACAATATCCAGAGATTGTTGAGTGTCATATGGTAAGTGGTGGCTTCGACTTTTTGATCAAATTGCGTAGTGCAGGGATGGAGGAGTTTCGTCGTATCGCAGGGCAAATTTTATGGCAACTTCCTGGGGTGAAGGAAACACGTAGTTATCCTGTGATGCAGGTTGTGAAAGACAGCTCTAAAATAAAAATTAAATCAAGAACCAAATTTTAATAAAAGATTAAATAAAACAAAGGGGCTCGAAAGCCCCCTTAAATTTTATTTCATTTCTCTCGTATAGATTTCATCTGCTTGTTCAAAACGACCAGTCACAGTTGCGTTAGGTGCTTTACCAAGTAAGCTCACCACAACAATACTGATCAGGGCAAAAATGAAACCAGGAATAATTTCATAAATACCAGTACTAGCAAATACATTTTTCCAAACAATCACTGTAACTGCACCGATCACCATACCCGCTAAAGCGCCGTTTAGCGTCATACGTTTCCAGAACAATGACATGATAATCAATGGACCGAAAGCAGCACCGAAGCCAGCCCAAGCATAAGAAACTAAGCCAAGTACTTTACTATCGGGGTTTTGAGCTAAAGCAAGCGCCAACATTGCAACAGCGAGTACCATTCCTCGACCGATCCAAACTAACTCTTTTTGAGTTGCATTTTTACGGATCAAGCCTTTGTATAAATCTTCAGTTAATGCGCTTGAACATACCAATAACTGACAACTTAAGGTACTCATGACTGCTGATAAAATTGCAGCAAGGATCACACCAACAACCCAAGGGTTGAATAAAATTTTAGTGAGTTCCATGAATACTGTTTCAGGGTTAGCTGTCACAACCGCTGCAAATTCAGGATGTTGATGGAAATACGCAATCCCGACAAAACCAGAACCAACTGCACCTGCCAAGCATAAAATCATCCATGTCATACCGATACGACGAGCAGCAGGGATTGATTTAACAGAATCGGCAGCCATAAAACGAACTAGAATGTGAGGTTGACCAAAATAACCCAAGCCCCAAGCAGCTGCTGAAAGAATACCAACGATACTTAAATTTGAAACAAAATCATAAGCGTGTGGGCGAGCACTCTCAACAATTGCTGTAAATTCTTCGACACCTACACCCAAAGACATGTATGTGACGATAGGTAAAAGCAATAACGCAAAAATCATCAAACCAGCTTGGAACGTATCTGTCCAACTGATTGCCAAAAAGCCACCGATACAAACATAGCCAATTGTTGCAAACGCACCAAGCCATAAAGCGGTTTGGTAAGGTAAGTGGAACAATGTTTCAAATAGACGTGCACCAGCTACCATGCCAGAAGCACAATAAATCGCGAAAAAGATGAGAATAATCAGTGCGGAAGTTACACGTAAGATCTTTTTCTGATCATCAAAACGACCAGTGAAATAATCTGGTAACGTAAGCGCATTATTCTGAACCTCAGTATGAACGCGTAAACGTCCAGCCACAAGATACCAGTTGAGCCATGCACCAATGATCAAACCGATTGCAATCCATGATTCAGATAAGCCTGTCAAATAGATTGCCCCAGGTAAACCCATGAGTAACCAGCCACTCATATCGGATGCACCCGCAGATAAGGCGGTAACGAAACTACCTAGGCTTCGTCCTCCAAGAATATAATCATCAAGGTTTTTGGTAGAAAAATAGGCGTATAAGCCGATACCAAGCATGGCGATAATATACACCACGAACACAACAACAGTGGGATTCGAAAAATTCATAATGGATGCCTGTCCTTACATATCCATAACTGTGCAATCCCATCTGAATAGCCAAAAAATTGATTTACTATTCTAATAAGACTGATAAGGTCACAGATTCAATCACGAATGATTTTTAAAATACTGTTTTGTTTTTGTATATTGTTTGTATATTTTGTGTAATTTAAATTAAGTGTATGAATCTTAATTTTTAAATCTGAAAAAGCTCACTTTTTTTTAAATAAAAGAAAGATATTTGTGGCTTAAGAATAGGCTATATGTTTCAAATTATTACCAAAGCAAAAAAATGATAGAAATAACAGGCATTTTTGAACAGAAAAATAGGGTGAAATGACGACACATGTTATTACAAAAACAACAATACAGAGAAATTACATTATAAAAAGCTCGTAATGTTAAGCAATTCTGCTAATGAAAATTTATTTGAAATCTTCCATATTATTTCTTTGCACCATTAGGGTGCATTGTCTGAGAGAAATGGAAAGTGGACACGGTTCAAGCAGCAACTATAAGAATAGAGCATGATTTACTTGGCGCAAAAGAAGTGCCAATGGATTGTTATTACGGAATTCATACTTTACGCGCAATTGAAAATTTCAAAATCTCTTCGCAAAAAGTTGGACAAAATAGTCACTTTATTCGTGCATTAGCACAAGTGAAGAAAGCATCTGCTCAAGCGAATCTAAGTTTTGGAAAACTAACGGAAACACAAAGCCTTGCTATCCAGCATGGATGTGATGCTTTAATCAATGAAACTGAAAAATGGCAGGACTCATTCCCGATTGATATCTATCAGGGTGGAGCGGGTACGTCGATTAATATGAACACGAATGAAGTCATTGCGAATATTGCCCTTGAGTCATTGGGATATCAAAAGGGTCAGTATGATGTGATCCATCCAAATGACCATGTCAATAAATCGCAGTCAACCAATGATGTGTATCCAACAGCAATTCGTCTATCTACCTATTGTTCACTGGATGCCTTGTTTACACAAATGGATAAGTTGATCACTTCATTTGAGAATAAAGCAATCGAGTTTCGCTATATTTTAAAAATGGGGCGTACTCAACTCCAAGATGCAGTGCCGATGACACTTGGGCAAGAATTTCATGCATTTGCAACTTTATTAAAAGAAGATGTTCGTCTGATTAAACGTACACGCGAGTTGTTGCTTGAAGTCAATTTAGGCGCAACTGCAATTGGTACTGGTGTAAACACACCTAAAGGCTATGCTGTAAAAGTAGTTTCGTGTTTGAAACAAATTACAGGTTTAAATTTAGTTGGTGCTGAAGACTACGTTGAAGCAACCAGTGATTGTGGCGTCTTTATTATTTTATCGAGTGCCTTAAAACGTCTTGCATGTAAACTTTCGAAGATTAGCAATGATTTACGTTTGCTAAGTTCAGGACCTCGTACTGGTTTGGGTGAAATCCAATTACCTGAATTACAAGCTGGCTCATCAATTATGCCTGCAAAAGTAAATCCAGTTATTCCAGAAGTTGTAAATCAGATTGCATTTAAGGTGATTGGTAACGATCTTACGATTACATTTGCAGCAGAAGCAGGACAGTTACAGTTAAATGTCATGGAGCCTGTGATTGCAATTTCCCTCAATGAATCAATTGAGCTATTAACCCATGCGATTCAAAGTTTGGATGAAAAATGTGTACGTGGAATCAAAGCACATGAACAAGCATGCCATGATGCGGTCATGCGTAGTGTAGGGATTATTACTTTGCTCGATCCATTATTAGGTCATGCTTTGTGCGATGAAATTGGTAAGCAATGTATTGCAGAGAATAAAACGATTCAGGAAGTTGTGCTAGAGCGAGGTTTACTCACACAGGCTCAACTTGATGAAATTTTCTCTTTTGACAATTTGGTTTCAGAAGTAGATGGTATTCAGGTTGATTATGTTGCTTAATTAATTAAGCATAAATAAAAAGCCCAGTTCTTGACTGGGCTTTTTAATGTTTGAATTTATTTAAAATTATAAACCCGATTCATATTCTTGATTGGAAAGTAGTTTTTCAACATCAGCCATATTGTCTGGTTTGATTTTATAAATCCAACCTTTACCATAAGGCTCTTCATTAACAAAATCAGGATCATCTTCAAGCGCAGTGTTGACTTCAACCACTGTACCTGAAACAGGGGCATGAATGTCAGAAGCAGTTTTGACTGATTCAACAATACCCGCCTGTTCAGTTGCAGTCACATGGCTGCCTACTTCTGGTGTTTCCACATAGACTAAATCGCCCAACTCATCCTGTGCATGGTCACTGATTCCAGTAACAACTAAATCACCTTCGATTCTTACCCATTCGTGTGTTCGTGCATATTTTAAATCTGCTGGATGATTCATGACAACTCCTTAAACAATCTGTCGTATCATTTTATTTGGCTTTATACAGGTTTTTTAGTTAAAACAAAAGTGTTTATAAATGAAGCACTTTGCAATATTACAAATAAGGGTCTTTACGCCAGTTACTCGGACTGCGTCCACTCCAGCGCTTAAATGCACGGCTAAAATTTGCTACATCAGAATACCCTAATTCATCAGCAATTTGTTCTAAACTATAATCTGTTCTAGATAGTAAAGATGTTGCATGACGATAGCGTACTTCATCTACCAAGGTAGAGAAGGATGTACCCTCAGCTGCTAGTTGACGTTTGAGAGTGCGATCTGACATATGCAGAAGCTCAGCAACACTCTCGATGCTTAAATAATGCTGTTCTGAATTGGTTAAAATATCACGTACACGCATTGCAAGGCGACGACGTTCGCCTAAAGCAGAAAGTTCAGTTTCACACTGATTAATTGCAATTTGGCTGGCAATTGGATCTGCATTGACCATTTTTAAACCGAGGTATTTTTTATCAAAACTCGAAATTAAATGTGGCTGATTAAAACGTACTGTACTGGTTAATTTATCACGATATTTATCAAAGCCCACAGGCTCAGGGAAATCTAAATCAACTTCACTCTTTAAGTCTTCAATTCCTGTCAAGGCTTTGGCCATGGTCATAATACCAATCGTTAAACCTAAGATAATTTCAGTACGTAATGGTTCAACTTCAATATCACATTGTAGTTGTAAGGTTGCTTTAGATCCAAAAGTAGAAAAGTAAAGTTGTAAAAAAGGTAAGCGTAATTGAATGAAACGGCTTGCAAGTGCAATTGCATCGGTAATGTCATGCGCAGTCATAATGGCGTAGCCAATGAAACCATGAATCGAAATTCGCATTTGCGTACCTAGGTGAAATCCTAATGTACTTTCACCTGTTAAACGCAAGGAATGTTTAACTAATTCATTCGCGATAGGCGTAGGAATTCGATAATTTGGGTCAGCTAATTGCTCACTGGTTAAATGAAAAGGAGCAAATAAGGTTTCATCGCTATATCCCCAGCGTGAAACAACATCCAATAGCAATAAGCCATAGACGCCTGGTATACCTTGATCTTGACGAGTTGAAGTTGTTTTCATGTGCTTTCCGTGGCGCTCATCAATTTTGCCAATGTCTTTTAAACATTTAAGTCCGAAACATCTTTACACGAAATAAAATAATCAATCATAAAAATTGTTGGACAAAAGAGTTATCCAATCTCCAAAATTAAGCTGCTTTTCTAAAGACCATTATTTTGGTTGTTGATATTAATAGCACATCGCCATGTTGGTTCAAAGCTTGCGTAACGTAACTGACGATACCGCGATCGGTTTTGGTTTTAGACGGCACGATTGCCGTAATTTCAACTTCTACATGTATCTTATCGCCAACACGTGTTGGGCGGGGCCAGCGTAAACTGGATTCTGTTCCCACGAGACCACCTGCGACAGGAAAACATTCAGTCCATAAACGCATGGTGACTGCCGAGGTGTGCCATCCACTTGCTGCCAAACCCTGAAAAATAGGATGTTGCTCAGCTGCTTGCTCATCTAAATGAAATGGTTGGGGGTCATACTGGCTTGCAAATTGTTTCACTTCTTCAAGCGTGATTTCATAGTCACGACTAATGAAGCGGTCTCCAATATTTAAGTCTTCTAAATACAACATTATTCTGTGTCCTGAGCCACTGCTCGCTCCTCAACTAAAAAACCACCTGTTTGGCGTTTCCATAATTGTGCATACAAGCCATCATTTGCAATAAGCTGCTCATGTGTACCTTGTTCAGCAATTTTGCCTTGATCAAGTACAATGAGACGATCCATTTGAGCAATAGTAGATAAACGGTGTGCAATTGCAATGACTGTTTTGCCAACCATTAAGTCATTTAAACTGCTTTGAATCGCGGCTTCAACTTCTGAGTCAAGCGCACTTGTTGCTTCGTCTAAAATAAGAATAGGTGCGTCTTTCAAGAAAACTCTAGAAATAGCAATACGTTGACGTTGGCCGCCAGAAAGTTTTACGCCACGCTCACCGACATAAGCATCAAATCCAACACGTCCTTTCTGATCAGTCAATTGTGGAATAAATTCTTCTGCTTTGGCTTTTTTGATAGCAAGCTGAATCTCTGCTTCAGTCGCATTAGGGCGACCATATTTGATATTTTCAGCTACCGTACGATGCAGTAGAGAGGTGTCCTGAGTCACCAGAGCGATGTTGGCACGCAAACTATCCTGTGTAACTTCCTGAATATCCTGACCGTCAATCAGGATACGGCCTTGCTTGATCGTATAAAAATGCAGAAGCAGTTGAATCAGGGTAGATTTACCCGCGCCAGAACGACCAACAATTCCAATTTTCTCGCCTGGTTTGATGGTCAGGTTGAAATGATCAATGACATTTTTTTGATTATAAGCAAAACTAACATCTTCAAAACGAATTTCACCCTGTTGAACTTTTAGTTCAGTTGCATCTTTTTTATCTTGAATCTGGATAGGCTTACCTAGAGTTTTCATACCATCTTGAATGGTACCAACATTTTCAAACAGCATGGTGATGTGCCACATGATGAATTCTGCAAGGCTATCCAGTTTTAATACCATTGCTGTGGTCGCCGCAATGACCCCAATGGCAGCCTGACCCTGCGTCCACAGCCAGACCGATGTGCCAATTACGCCAATAAACAGAAAAGCACTCAATAGGCGAATACTGATCTGGTATTTCACAGCTAAGCGCATCTGTTTATAAACAGTGACCATAAATTCTTGCATGGACTCTTTTGCATACTGACTTTCACGACCAGCATGTGCAAACAATTTCACAGTTTGAATATTGGTATAAGCATCGGTAACGCGTCCAGTCATAATAGCGCGCGCATCTGCCTGTTGTTGTGAAACTTTACCAAGTCGAGGAATGAAATAACTGGCAATGGCGATAAATAAGATCAGCCATAAAAGCAAGGGGATGATTAAAACAGGTGAAATAGAGCCTAATACAAAGCTAATCGTAATAAAGTAAATCAGTACATAAACCAACATGTCACCAAGGATCATCCAAAACTCACGAACTGCTAATGCAGTTTGCATAACTTTGGCAGACAAGCGGCCAGCGAAGTCAGTGTGGAAAAAATCTAAGGTTTGTTGCAACAATAAGTTATGGAATAACCAGCGCATACGCATTGGAAAATTACTAAATAACACTTGGTGTTTGACGATAGATTGCAAACTTACGAAGAAAATATTTGCGAATAAAATACTTATGAGAATAGTTAGATTTTCATGATTCGTTTCTAAAAAGGTATTAGGCTGACTTTTAGTGAGCCAATCAACTAGTTTACCAATATAAGAAAAGAATAATGCCTCAAAGCACGCTGCAGCAGCTGTACAAGCAATAAGTAAAAAGAGGAATGGTCTGACTCCTTTCGTTGATTGCCAAACAAAAGCAAAAAAAGTAGTCGGTAATGGTTTGTTTAAATCTTTCGTTGGGTAAGGATCAACTAATTTTTCAAACCAACTCAGCATTACACTTATCCTCTGATGAAATTCTAATTCAGCTAGTTCAGTAGCATATCAGAAAATTAGCTTTAGAGATGAAAAGAGCGAATGTTGCTTAGTTCAAAAAAGGATAATTAAACTTGCAATTTAATTTCGAAAATAGTTTATCTCAAATAATATTTGTTATTAATTTTTTCTTAACAAATAATATGGTAAATGAAATTGCTATGAAACTGTCGCACCTCATGTTTGAATTCGCCGATCATTAGCAATCCAAATGGTTGATATTAACGAATGGTGTAAATGGTATCGAAGTTAACATCTACTGAACAAATAAGTAAATTACAAATTAAATTATTGTTTAGTAAATTTGAAATTTGATTACTTAGATTCATTTCAAATGCCGTTAATTCTCTCATGATTATTTGGCATGCATTATTAAATTCATGAATATTCCAGTCTTTATTAAATAAAAATTTTATAGCGCTTAAATTGTTTAATTCATACATCAAGGTGTGATGAAGTGAGAATCCTTTATCATCAACTATATTTGAACTTTGGAAGAGAATTGGTTCGAGTTGATTCGCTTTGATGAGCATTAATGAATCAATTATTTTGTTTCTAAGCTGATTATTTAAGCTATTGAAGAAGCCAAAAGAAAATGTTGCAATGACCGCAGCATCCATCCAAAGTGTAGATTTATGACTCATTTTTTCTAAATGAAGTTCTATAAATTCAGATTGATTTTCGATATTCTCAGTTTGGGAGAAAAATGAGTAATCTTTTTCATTTTTGAATTTTATTGCTGAGTGAGGCATCTTCTAACTCATTATTAGATTAATTAACAATATTGATACATAATGGTTTTTTTTAAATTAAAATTTAATAGGTTTTATTAATATTTATTTCTTTTGATTGGTTATTGATCCGAAAATGCCTATTTGATCAATCTTTCTATTTGGAGAGTTATAATAAGTTAATTATATTAAATTAATATGAAAGGTATTTAATAATATTTAAAACTTAAGGGTATTATCTCATTTTTTATAGAAACTGCGAATGAGATCTAAGTTTTGTATTCAAATAACTATTAGTAGGATAGAAAATTTCTGTCTTTTCCCCACAAGTGTTTAGGAGATAAAACTGATATAAGTGAAAGACATTTTAGATGTATGTTGAACGAGTCGGTTTGATACAAAAGATGGGAAACCTAAGCGAGTAGTTAACAGGCTACGGATTGGTAATGGAGAGGAGTGTACCCACTTAAAGTTCTATTTGTTTCATAGAGGAAGAGCAAGACACTACGCTAGGCAATTATTTAAAAATTCATTTGAGATACGGCTTTTACAGTGAAAAATCAATACATGAAATGTGATACAAGGCGTATACTCAAATTAACCATTACAATCACATAGGATTAGAAATGCTTCTTAAATTTGCGATTCGCTTTATGGCTGTCCTCCTTTCAGTACTTATCTTGGCTGCTATCGTTATTCAGTTCTTCTTCTCAAGCAAATTAACCACAGATTTGTGGATTATTGTAGTTCCTGTGATCTTGGGTATTCCAATTCTTACCTCAGTCGTCATTGCTAAAGACGATGAGTTAAGCATTCAGTGATACATACATGAATAATTAAAGTAATTATTTAAAAAGCCCATGCCAATGGGCTTTTTTCTTTGTACACGACAAAAAAGATAACTCATTGAAATAATGGCATAATACTTGTTTTCTGAAGACGAATATGATGAAATATTTCAATGAGTTACATCTCATCTTAAAACAAATATCTAAAGTGGAACAAGTCACATGTAAAATGTTTTACACTGATTATGCTGGCATTAATTGTAAAACAGACATGTAACCTTTCTTCTGCATCTAAAGCCTTACCCATCAAGTGCTTACCACAATCATTTTATCGACGTATACAACGCTTCTTTGCAGATCAGTATTTCAATTATCGTCAAATTTCTCAGTTAATTTTCAATATATTTTCATTCGATAAAGTCCAATTAACTTTGGATAGAACCAACTGGAAATGGGGAAAACGAGATATCAATATCTTGATGTTAGCCATCGTCTATCGTGGAATAGCGATACTTGTTGTTTCTCCTATGTTTAATGCTTCAGCTATTCGTGATTATGCATTACGCTGGGAAATCGAAACCTTATTTAGTTGTCTCAAAGGACGTGGATTCAATCTTGAAAATACTCGTTTAACAGACCCTAGACGAGTCAAGAAATTGATAGCAGTGCTAGCGATCGGTTTCTGTTGGTGCTATTTAACAGGTGAATGGCAACATGATCGAAAAAAGCGATAAAAATAAAGAAGCATGGACGACTTTCAGTAAGTTTATTTCGCTACGGTTTGGACTATGTTCAAATGGCTATTCTACGTTTGATTGGTTTTGGAAAAAAGAAGAATTTAAGAAAGTGCTCGCAATTTTAAGGAAGAAAAAGCCTGATAGGACAAGGGCCCTATGAAATTTGTCGTGTACAGAGAGATAAAAAGAAACCGAGGGATCACCTCGGTTTCTTTTATATCGTTATTGACGTTTATTTTTCAACAAATGCACGTTCAATAACATAATCACCCATTACACCCATACGAGGGGATTCAACTAAACCATGTTGGTCAAGTAAAGCAGCCACGTCTTTTAGGAAAGCAGGGCTACCACAAAGCATTGCACGGTCAGTTTCACGATTGAAACGTGGCAAACCAATTTTTTCAAATAATTGACCAGATTCAATTGCGGTTGTAACGCGACCTTGGGTGTGGAAAGGTTCACGAGTCACTGTTGGATAGTAGATTAATTTATCTTTGATACCCAATTCTTCAAAGAACTCATGGTTTGGTAGTTCATTTAAGATTAAATCTTGGTATGCAAGCTCTGATACATAACGCGTACCGTGAACCATGATCACTTTTTCAAATTTTTCATATGTTTCAGGATCACGTAATAAAGCCAAGAATGGTGCTAGTCCTGTACCTGAAGATAACAGATATAGGTTTTTACCTGGCAATAAATCATCATGTACAAGAGTACCTGTAGGTTTTTTAGAAATAAGGATTTCGTCGCCCACTTGTACTTTTTGTAAGATAGAAGTGAGTGGACCATCTTGTACTTTAATTGAGAAGAATTCGAGTTCTTCTTCATAATTCGCACTCGCAATCGAATACGCACGCATTAAAGGCTTACCATTCACTTCAAGTCCGATCATCACAAACTGACCATTTTTAAAACGTAAGCTTGTATCGCGCGTGGTTTTAAAACTGAAAAGCGTGTCATTCCAGTGGTGAACATGAGTAATGCGTTCAACGTTAAAAGCAGCCATTAAAGGTCTCGATCACAGTTAAAAGAAACAGATTGCTATTCTAATCTAAAATCATTCTCTATAAACTGAATATATTTAATTGTGTTTATAAGAAAAAGTGATGAGCAATTCTGTGGTCATGCCGATCATCGGTTATATGCATTCTCCTTATCAGGAGAAATTTGGTATTCCAAGACAGCCAAATTTGGTGCAGGTGGAGTCCTATATAGAGTTGTCAGAACCTTATAATGATCTTTCGGCATTTGAGGGAATTGAAGACTTCAGTCATTTATGGTTATTGTGGCAATTCCATGATAATAAAAATACTGATAACTCTTTGAATCAAATGTCTAAATTTCGTCCACAAGTACGTCCACCTAGATTAGGTGGTAATCAAAAAATTGGAGTATTTGCAACGAGGAGTATGTATCGTCCATCTCCTATAGGTCTGTCGGTCGTTCGCTTTTTACGTGTTGAAAAATGTGCTAAGAGTGTTCGAATGTATGTGATGGGAAGTGATTTACTCAATAAAACTCCAATTTTGGATATTAAACCTTATATCCATTATTCAGATGCTGTGATGGATTCGGTCAGTGGCTATGCGCAAGATGAGCCGATTCGAAAGCGTGTTCTATGGAGCGAATTAGCACAATCGATTAAGCACAAGTTCATTCAAGAGAATGACACTCAGCCGAGAATCTTTGATGAGTTAGAACAAGTTTTATCTTTAGATCCACGGCCTGCTTATCATGATGATGCGAGTCGAATTTATAAAATGAAGTTTTCCACGTTCGATGTGAGTTTTAATGTTGACGATGAAAAGATCAAGATATTAAAGCTTGAAACTCTCAATTAGCATTGATATTAGTGTTGCTGCATCCAGAACATGATAATTAACACAGTCATATGTATGATTTGGGCTGGAATAAAAGCAAGAGCAAATTTATATCCTCCTGTTAGCGCAGCGTTGATACTTTTCGCTAAAGCATGGACAGCGAGTCCAATCATTAATGCAATCATAAGTGTTGTTGCTTGAACGGTATCAGGCTCTGCTTGAACAACGATTGCAGCAATTGCCGCATGTATTTCAAAAAGAGATGCGATTAATGTACCTAAAATCAGACCTGAACTACCGAGCCAAAGGTTGAGAGCATATACTGCGGCTTGAATTGCTGATAAGGCAAAAGTAATAATGATGGCATTTTTGAAGCTGAACATGCGGCTGTTATCATTGGTTGCGATTGTTTCACCATCGCCAATAGATGTCCGCATCAAATATAAAGCCCAAATAGATAGAACGATGGTAGAAATGATAGTTGGCAAAAATATGATTTTGAACCAAGCCAAGCTAATGCTTGCAACAATAATGAGCATTTGAATAAGCGTAGATACGCAGGACATCAAGGCAGCACCAGCATTTACATGAGGGTTCGCACCATTGTTACGAACTTCCATACCCAGATTTGCGATAGTTGCTGTGCTTGAGACAAAACCAGATGCCAAAGCAGAAAATACGATTGCATTTTTTGATGATAGAAGTCTTTTGGCAAAATGTGCTAATGCTTGTACAAATAGTATGAGGCTTAATAATTTCAAAATTGTATAGGGATTTAATACTGGTCCCCAAAATGCTTGGTTAGGTACTAAGGGCAGTGCAATCAGTATTAAAGCCAGTAGTAGCACGCCATCCCTTAATTCACTTTCATTAATCCACTGGTTTGCGAGCCCGTGAAGTGATTGTTTTGCAAAAAGTAGAATGGTCAGCGTCACTGCAAGCCCAGCAGCTAAATTGATATTCCATATGCAAACAGCACCAATGAAATAGGTCATTATGAGTGCAAGTTCAGTCGTCACACCAGGATCATCGGGTTGATTTTTAAGTGATGCAATACTTATAGCACCAATTAAAATTGCCCCCGTAATTCCTATTTCTAAATTAAATAAAAAGCACAGTGTTCCTAAAAGAGAGCTAATTGCAAACGTTCTAAAACCAGCAAAGGTTTTGGTCTTATGTTTAGCTTTGCTTTGTTCTCGTTCTAAACCGATCAATAATCCACAACCGAGCGATACAGCAAAGATCATCATTAACTGATTTAAAGCCGTATTTTGTATTGATAAATCAAGTAAATCAGTCATGTCATATCCTTTCGTTTAGAGGATCATCATTATTGTTTAGGCAAAATTGAGTTGAATTTATATACTTTAAAATTGCATAAATGCATCGCTCTATCTTAACCCTTTTTGCTTTTATGACTAAGTTATCTATATGTTTTTTAAAGTGCATTTAATCATTCTTGAGTCATGAAATGATTTGGGAGATTTCAATAAATCTCTGTTATATTATAGAAATAACTTGGGGTATAACAATGACGTTTAATTTTCAAATCGATATTTTTTGGTGCTTAGAACAATTACAAAAAGATGGACGAATCACTGAACGGGATAAATTATTAGTACAAACAACACATCGTCAAAAAGATGAATTGAAGTGGCATCCTTTACAGTGGGTTGCAAAATTTAATCTGAAAGATCAATTAAATCAAGAAACCATTTTAACACTCAATCGTCTATGTCTATGGTTAGCTGAAAAATCGCATGTTCCTTTGTTTGTCATTGATCCTCTAAAGGCTGATGTGACGGCATTAACCAGTGTTATGTCTCAAGAGTTTGCAGCTCGAAATCATATTTTGGCAGTAGAAGTTCACTCTGATCGTATTTTAATCGGTACAGATCAGCCGTTTATGATGGAATGGAAAAATAATTTAGAAAGAAGTTTGAGCCCAAAAAAAGTTGAAGCTGTACTATTAAATCCAGAACAGCTACAACGTTATTTGATTGAATATTATCAAGTTAGTCGAGCGGTGAGCTCTTCTCAAGGCACAAGTGCTTTTGACCGTGACAATAAGGGGGTCGAAGCTTTACTGCAATTAGGCGATACACAAAACCCTGATGCCAATGACCAGCATATTGTGAAACTGGTTGATTGGGTATTGCAATTTGCTTTTGAGCAGGGTGCAAGTGATATTCATTTGGAGCCTCGCAAAGACAAAGGCAAGGTACGTTTCCGTATCGATGGTGTGTTACATACTATTTATAACATGCCAGCCAATACGCTTACAGCAGTGATTTCCCGTATTAAAATCTTAGGTCGTATGAATGTTGCGGAAAAGCGTAAGCCTCAAGATGGACGTTTAAAAACGCGTACACCGAAAGGTCAAGAAACGGAATTACGTCTTTCTACGTTGCCAACTGCTTTTGGTGAAAAGTTGGTCATGCGTATTTTTGATCCTGAAGTATTAGTGCGTAGTTTTCAGCAATTAGGATTTGAAGGGCATTTATTACACAGTTGGCAACAACTGACACAGCATAGCCACGGTATTATCTTGGTGACGGGACCAACAGGTTCAGGTAAAACCACAACGCTATATTCGTCTTTAAAGCAATTAGCAACTGAACAAGTGAATGTCTGTACCATTGAAGATCCGATTGAAATGTTGGAACCAAGTTTTAACCAGATGCAGGTGAATCCAAATATCGAACTTGGTTTCGCCGATGGTGTTCGCGCACTGATGCGTCAAGATCCTGACATTATCATGGTGGGGGAGATTCGTGATCATGACACCGCAAATATGGCGATTCAAGCAGCCTTAACAGGACATTTGGTTCTTTCGACTTTGCATACTAATGATGCACCTTCAAGTCTGACCCGTTTGCATGATTTAGGCGTACAACCATTCTTAACTGCAGCAACGATTTTAGGTGTTCTAGCACAACGTTTGGTGCGCCGACTCTGCCCACTTTGTAAGCAAGAAACGGCAATTAATGAACAAGAGTGGGAGCATCTTACTTTTGATTATATGATGGATATGCCAACGACGATGTATAAAGCAGTTGGATGTGAAGCATGTCGCCATACAGGTTATAAAGGCCGTGTAGGTATTTATGAATTTATGCCAGTAAGTTTAGAGTTGAAGTCTATTATTAGTGCTCATGGCACACTGAATGATCTGAAAGCACAATCCAAGAAAGAAGGTGTTGAGCCACTGCGGATTGCAGGTGCACGCAAAGTCATTGAAGGTGCAACCACGTTAGAAGAGGTATTGCGTGTTGTTCCTTTAAGTTAAGCAAATTATTGATCTTCAGATTCACCTCATCTTCATTTGTTTTAAAGAGGTGGTCCCACTTGTTTGATCAAACAAAAAGCAGTACGCGCTGACATACTGCTATTTCCACGTTTATTATTATGCGGTTGTTATTATATTACTTCGTTAAAATAAGACGATTATTACGCGTTAAACGCAAGCGGTATTCTTCACCCGCATGCATTATGCGTATTTCCCGACCTAAGGCAAAAAGATTATTGGAATGCAACATTGGCAATGATTGAGCTGCATCTGTGCTACGTGTAAATAGGTTAAATGGTGCGTTCATTTGTTATGCTCCGTGGTGTGTTTTTTAGTTATTTAAATGATAATCATTATCGAATAGGCCTGTCAATGTAAATTTCAAGAATTTACAAAATCATTGATTATTGATGTTTTTAGCATGTGAAATCGTTGTTAAATTCATTAAAATTATTGTGAAAAAAATAGAGATATTAGACTGTTATGGCAAAAGCTATAGTTGATGTTGCGATTGCAATTTTACTGCATAAATCTAAAGTGTTAGTGGGTTGGCGACAAGCAGATCAACATCAAGGTAATAAACATGAATTTCCTGGTGGAAAAGTCGAATTAGGGGAATCACCTGAACAAGCTTGTCGTAGAGAGATTTATGAGGAAGTAGGCATTGGTTTAAAAGAGTGGCATCCGTTTGATATTATTCGTCATGAATATGAAGATGTTATTGTTAATTTACATCTTTTTCATGCACATGTACCTGAGGAAATGCTCAATCAAATTCATCAACCTTGGACTTGGTATCAACGTGATCAACTAGCGAGTTTAAACTTTCCGAAGGCAAATGCTGTAATTCTGGAACGCTTAATCTGGTCTCATTTGATTAAGATCAGTGATCAAATTGATGCATTACCACACCATAACTTTCAAATGTATTGGCGCATTCAAACAGCTGAAATTGAACAGATTGAACAGCAGTTAGAGCTTTTAACTGATGAGGAATTACAAAAAATTATAATAAATACTGATATTTATCAAAATATGAACATGGTTCTACAGTCTAGAGTGAAGACAATTCATCTTAAACAATCACAATTAATGGCACTTAAAAAAGGTGAATTGATTGTTGGTAAACGTTTTATTGCAGCCTGTCATGATGCTGTTTCATTACAACATGCACAGCATATAGGTTGTGATGCCGTATTTTTGAGTCCTGTGAAAGCAACTGAAACACATCCAAATGCAAAAGTATTAGGTTGGAGTGATTTTGCTGCATTAGCTCAGCAGAGTGATATTCCAGTTTTTGCTTTAGGTGGCGTAGCACCTGAAGATTTAGAACAAGCCCAAAAACATCATGCTTATGGGCTTGCTGGGATTCGTCAATTTAGTTCAATTGATTGATCAAACTTTTTATAACGCTTGAATGGCTTTTTTAGCTTCTTGGGCTTTTACTGGATGATTACGTGCTTCGCTTGCTCGGAGCACAATAAACCAAAGTTGTTTTTTCATCGAGTTACTTTGCGCATAACTTAAACCACGACGCGCCAAAGCTTCCGCATTCGCATATTGTTTGCGTTGGTCTGCAATCAGTGCCAAATACAAATAAGTTTCGGTCGCTTGGGGAGCAATACGTTGAGCTTGAAGAGCATAACGTTCTGCTTCCGCAAGTTGCTGTTGCTTATAAGCGACTTGGGTTTTTTGCATTAATGTTCTAAATGCTGGTAATTGGCTCCCATCATTGAACTTTTGCTGTACTTTTTGCTCAGGTACAACCACTGGTACGTTTTGACGCTTTATTTCTTTCTGCTCATACGGCGTAATTTTTACATTCGACGCGGGCGGAGCAGTTTTCTTTTTCTGCGTGTTTGACGTATTTGGTGGTTCTCCCAATTTAATTACCACTTTTTTATTTGGAGGCGGTGCTGAATTACAACCTGCAAGCAGCAATGCACCAATCACAATCGTTATTTTCTTCATCATGTCCAATCATCCTTGTAACTTAGTTTTCACCGCTATAACTACCGCTCGAAATCACACGTGTAGAATTATGATTGGATAAATCGGTGTCCATTTGATTTTCACTTTCTCGAATATAATTGGTATTAGTATTGCCATCACTGTAATGATCCCCCTGAGTGTCTTCCTCGGATGGGATATTGGTTGGTTCAACTTCATAATGTGATTGGCCGCATAGGGTTGCACGACGAGGTACAGTTTGTCGAAGTAGGGGAATATACATTGCGCCATCACAGCCTTGCGCAGATAAATCACCAGTTGCGCTGTCTATCCATTGCCATTCTACATTGTCAGTTTGACGAAGATTGACGGGTTCTTGACGAAGCTGTTTCATTATATTGGTCCAGACAGGTAATGCGCCTGAAGAACCCGTGAGACCAGTAACTTTATTATCGTCTAGACCTAACCAGACGACAGCGACATGATTGCCTGAATAACCAGCGAACCATGAATCGCGTGTATCATTAGTGGTGCCTGATTTACCAGCTAAATTTAAGGTTTCAGGTAAGCTGCCATAAGCTGATCGTCCAGTACCTGAACGCATAACTTGTTGCAAACCGTAGTTCAAAATATAGGCAGCAGCAGGATCAATCGTTTGTTGAACATTTAAGCTATAACGTTCAAGCAAATGTCCTTTTGCATCAACAACAGTACGAATAGAGCGAGGAGGATATTTGAAACCACCTGTTGCAAAATTACCATAAATGCCAAGTACTTCCATTGGGGACATATTTACTGCACCCAAATAGATAGATGGATAAGCTGGAATATTCGAACTGACACCAAATTGTTTTAGCTTATTAGAAAATGCTGATAATCCAAATTCATTTCCTAAACGAACAGCAGATAGGTTATATGAATTTGCCAAGGCTTGTTGCATAGGTACTACACCGTGTTCACCACCACTATAATTTTTTGGTGTCCAACTCTTATCACCTTCAACTGGAATATTAACGGCACTATCTTCAATCGGACTCGCCCACGTATAACGTCCAGATTCGATCGCATTTAGATAAATAATTGGTTTTAACAACGAACCGACTTGACGTTTAGCATCTAGTGTACGGTTAAAGCCAGTAAAATCTTGGGTTGAACCAACAGCAGCAACCAATTCACCATTCTCAGGATGGGCTACAAGCACAGCACCTTGTAAGTTTTTCAAACGTGCTGGATTTGCTTTTGCTAAACGTTCAACAGAGTCTTTAAAAGCATTTTGAACTTGGGTCTGTGCAATCGGGTCAAGCGTTGTGAAAATTTTCAGGCCTTGATTGGTAATATCACTTTCTTGATATTCTGTACGTAATTGGCGACGTACGATATCAAGGAAATCTGGGAATTTTGCAGGCCCTAAAGTTGGTTTACTCACAATATTTAAAGGACGTGAGATTTCATCTTGATATTCTGTTTCAGATAAATAGCCCATCACCATCATATTGTTTAATACAACATCACGGCGCTTTTTAGCCGCTTCAGGATTACGCCAAGGATTATATAAAGTTGGACCCTGTACTAAACCAACCAAAAAGGCTTGTTGGGAAATATTCAATTCACTCAGAGGTAAACCAAAATAGAATTGTGAAGCTAAGCCATAACCGTTAATTGAGTAATTACCATTTTGACCTAAATTTACTTCATTTAAATAGGCCTCTAGAATTTCATCTTTGCTGTAATGTAGCTCAATCAACAACGCCATAAGCGCTTCATTGACTTTACGTTTGAGCGTTTTTTCTGGTGAAAGATAGAAATTTTTAACTAATTGTTGGGTTAATGTCGAGCCACCTTGACGTCGACCACCGGTTGCATTACTGACTAAGGCACGTGCTGTACCTCGAATAGAAACACCATGATGGTGATAAAAATTTCGGTCTTCTGTTGAGATCAATGCTTCAATTAGTGTTTTTGGTACTTTATTTAGCTTAATGAGGACACGGTCTTCATTATGTTGTGGATAGATACCACCAATTAATAGAGGTTCTAAACGAGCAATGCCTGTGCTCGAAGGTTTAGTGGAACGAATTTCACCGACTTGACCTTGATTGAAAGCAATCTCAAGCACCTGTTCAGGTTCATTACTATCACCATAGTCAAAACCACGTGTGTGAACATACATTTGGTTGCCTTGAATGATGTAACTTCCTGATTTTTCATAGTTCGCTGTATTTTTATAGCCCAATAATTTTAATTCTTGGATAAAATTTTCTTGAGTAATAGGGGCGTTCGCATAGATTTCTAATGGACGAGCAAATACCTTGGCAGGAATATCCCAACGCTGACCTTCAAATTTATTGCGAATAATATTATCCAAACGGATCAGATAGATACTAAAGGCAATAAACACACCAATCACTAAAATTGAAAAAATTAGTGCTAGAAAACCAATACCACGTTCACACTTCATAGACTTGCGTTAAAACCGAAACAATGTGAGTAATGATGCGATAGCTTATTGTCATTTTGCAATCATAAAACTGTGAATAAATAGCAACATGCAATAAAAACTTTCAGAAGGTGTTGACATTAATCGTATAAAAAAACAACGAATAGACATTTTTATACTTTTTAATCAATCATCAACGAAAATTTGATTGTTAATGATATGATAGTCAATAGTCGCGGTGGAGCTGAGTTATTCGTGCTAATTTCACATAAATCCTTTCGAAATATTGGTCTAATTGGGCGACCAGATAAGAATTCTGTAGTAGAAACGTTATGTTTAATTCATGATCATTTGATCACTTTAGGCTTAAATCCCGTTTTTGATCAGGAAACAGCCAAACTTGTACCTTATAGTTATGGTCAGACCGTGAGCCGTAATTTATTAGGTGAAGTGGTGGATTTGGTGATCGTTGTAGGTGGCGACGGTTCTTTACTTCATGCGGCACGTGCTTTAGTCAGATACAATACACCCGTTATTGGGATTAACCGTGGTCGACTCGGATTTTTAACTGATATTAAGCCAGCAGAAGCAATTTTTAAACTGGATCAGGTACTACAAGGTCAATTTCAACTCGATCGACGTTTCTTGCTCGAAATGGAAGTTCGCACCAATAACGAAACCATTTATGATGCAATTGCCTTGAATGATGTGGTGTTACACTCAGGTAAATCGGTTCATATGATTGATTTTGAGCTGAGTATTGATGGGCAATATGTCTATCGTCAGCACAGTGATGGTTTAATTGTCTCAACACCAACAGGCTCGACCGCTTATTCGCTTTCAGGCGGTGGGCCAATTTTGCATCCAAGTATGGATGCGATTGCACTCGTACCAATGCACCCACATACTTTGTCATCACGTCCAATCGTTGTCGGTGGACAAAGTGAGATTAAGATCACCATCCGTGAAAATCGTGTCTTACCGATGGTGAGTGCGGATGGACAACATAGTGTTGCATTAAATGTAGGTGATACGGTGCATATTCGTAAACATCCATTTAAACTAAGCTTATTACATCCACCTGGTTATGATTTTTATATGGCTTGCCGTACTAAACTGGGCTGGAATCAAGATTTTGAATCTTTTCAACAGGATGACTCATGAATATTGAACAAATGCTCGCTATTTTAAATCCTGAAATTGTTGAGCGTCTCCGTACTGCTGTTGAAATTGGTAAATGGCCAAATGGCGTTGCACTCACTAAAGAACAGCGTGAAACCTGTATGCAAGCCGTTTATGCATGGGAAATGGAAAATTTACCAAAAGAACAGCGCAGTGGTTATATCGACCGTGGCACTAAAAAAGACGGTGAAGAGTGTGATGACGACCATCACAAAAATGAACCTGAATTTAAGCCGATTCGTTTTGTTTAGTTAATATAAGTAGTATTTAAAGCGATGATTTTAATAAAGTCATCGCTTTTTATTACGCTGTCTATTATTGATGTAATTTCTTTAAATAAAATACTGATTACTTTAACGAATAATTTAATGGTTGCTCTTTATATATTTTATTTTTAGGATCAAAAAGATATAGTTTTGTAGAAAAGGTGATTTAAAAAATCACCTTATTTATTTTTTGGTTTAAAAACGATTGTCCCAAAGCGCTTTCGCTTTAATCATTGCTTCATCATAACTATTCACAGCACCCATGGTATACAAAGCGATTCCCATGGTTTCAATCACTGCCATTTCGCCATATTCATGCTTTTGCTCACCGAGCCAAACTGCTTTAAATACTGCAAGATCAAGTTCTTCTTCAATCGGACTACGGTCAGGTGTTAATTTTGGTAGCTCATGTTCATATAGCTCACCATTTTTAATCCCACAAATTAATGTTTTGGCATCAGGATTGCGCTCAAACTCACCACCTTCACCTTTAATCACAGCACTATTTTGATAGCCTAAACGAAAAGCGGTGTGTTGATGTGAAGTACGATAAGCAGGGTGGAAAATTGCTTGTAAAGTGGCTTTTGCATTAAATGGATTAATTAGACGAGCAAGCGTATGAATTGGAGAACGTAAGCCCATCACATTGCGGAGTGAGATTAATTCACTCAGAATTGGTGAAATGGCTTCAAGTGGCAAAAATGCAAAATTATGTTGATCTAGTTGTTTGCGAACATCTAGCTCATTCTCACAAATAGAATAGCCTAAGTATTGTAAAACTTGCTCGGTATAAACACGGTTAATAGTATGACCCGATGCGCCGTGCATCACAATTCTATAGCCATGATGAGCCAGTGTTAATGCCGCCAATAAAAACCACGGATAGTGCTTACGCTTGCCTGCATAAGATGACCAGTCAAGATCGACATCAAGTGGCTGAAAATTGAGTTGATCACGTGTTGCTTGAACAAAACCAGCCAATTCATCGACAGATTCTTCCTTAACACGTAAAAGCATTAAGAATGCACCCAACTGAACATCCAAGACTTCATCTTTTAAAATCATGCTAAATGCTTGATAGGCTTCTTCATAACTGAGCGAACGAGAACCTGTTTTCCCTTTACCCAAGATACGAACATACTGAGCAAAGGGGTGTTCTACAGTTTTATAAATATTTCGTTTTGTATTCATGATCGTATGAGAAGTCTTCGCCAACAATAAAAGGAATATGACATAAAAGTGACGTATTTAGCGTAAAAAAATATGAGGAGCTGTCTAATCAATAAACAATTAGCGTTTGCTTATGCAGAGTGCAAACAAAATTATTGACCGAATCAGTCTAGTGATTTGATGTAAACGGAACATGACATCCAATCTAAAAATCATTAGCATGGCTGCAAATCGAATTTTTAAAAACAATGAAAGCGAAAGGAAATAATGATGTTAGCTTACGATGCAGATTTGGAACTCTTCCGTGATAACTTTAAACGTTTTATGAGCGAGCAAATTGCACCTCATTATGATCAGTGGGAACGCGAAGGCATTATGCCACGTTCAGTTTGGTCTTCATTGGGTGAAAATGGCTTTCTCTGTGTAGATGTACCAGAAGAATATGGTGGTTATGGTGTACCAACCCATTATTCATTAATGTTAGTTGAAGAATCTGCACGTGCGGGTTATTGCGCATTATCAACAGCGATTTCTTGTCATTCTGAAATTGCGGCACCGTATATTCAACATATCGGAACTGAAGAACAAAAGCAGTACTGGTTGCCAAAAATGGTTTCTGGCGAAGTTGTTGGTGCGATTGGTATGACTGAGCCAGGTGCTGGTTCTGATTTACAGGCAATGCGTACGAGTGCAATTTTGCAAGATGATCATTATGTGTTAAACGGTTCAAAAACTTTTATTTCAAATGGTCAGCATGCTGACGTTGTTGTTCTAGCAGTCAAAACTGATCCACAAGCACGTGCTAAAGGTGTGTCTTTATTATTGGTTGATACACATTTGGAAGGCTTTAAAAAGGGCACGAACTTAGACAAAATTGGTCTGCATTCACAAGATACCTCTGAACTTTTCTTTGATAATGTGAAAGTACCTAAAGACCAGTTATTGGGCAATGCAGGTTCAGGTTTTGCTTACTTGATGCAGGAATTACCACGTGAGCGTACTGCAATCGCAGCGACCTCTTTGGGTGCAATCCGTGGTGCAATTGATTTAGCAACAGCTTATGTAAAAGAACGCCAAGCATTTGGTCAAGCAATTGCTCAATTTCAAAATACACGTTTTGTATTGGCTCAAGCAAAAATTGATGAATTAGCAACAGCCGCTTTCTATAACCAAAACGTTGCTTTGTATAATGAAGGCAAATTGGATGTAGAAACCGCAGCGGCATTAAAGAGCTTTAGTACCGATATGCAAATGAAAGTAGCCGATAATTTACTTCAATTATTTGGTGGCTATGGCTATATGACAGAATATCCAATTTCACGTTTCTTCGTTGATGCGCGTATCCAACGTATTTATGGTGGTACCAACGAAATTATGAAAGAAATCGTTGCACGTGGATTGATTGGTAAATCATAAGCCGACTTTGATATCCTAAGCCTGCTTTTAGCAGGCTTTTTTATTGTTCTTCTGTTGAATATTGAATCACTGGATAAGTTTTCTGTTTAGGGAGCTTTTGTAAAGCACGATTGATATCAAGCAGAAATTTATCTGCTTCATCTTGGTTTGGCCAATGATTATTATATTGACTTCTTTTTTGAATATTCACGCTACATCCTGTAACTTCCATATTTTCTGGATTAAATGACCAATCATTTGGATTTTTCAAAGTAACGTCCAATGCACTATCACAACTTTTCCAGAGCTTTACGAATGAATTTTCTATTTGAGGTTTCAGCTCTTTAACAGGATAAATAGAATATCCTTTCATTTCTGAATTAAAAAATTTGATAAATAAATAAGAGGGCATTCCTCCCCAATTGATCGCCGTATTTGGTGGAAGTTCAATGCTTGTTAAATCTTTTTCATTTAATGGATGTTGCTGTTGGTCTTTTTGAAATGAATTTTTTGATTTGTATTTGAGTTTGGTTGCCTTAGGAACAGTTATTCCTCTGATTTGAGTTGTTGTCGTTGTAACATAATAGGGTGAAGAATCTTTATTACATCCTGTTGGATTATAGCAGCCTATGCATCCTGCTAGACTTGTGGCGATTACGCTAATCAGTAAAGGTGTTTTTATATTCATTATCATGGATGGCATCAATTTTTATTTATTACAGATTTTATCAAACTTGATTGAATTTTGTCTGTTGTGATTGAATAAAGCGCAATCTGATGCTTGATGAATAATTTTAAAAACAAAGGTCGGGATTGTAATGATTTGCGAAAAACCATTTATAAAAATACGCAAGGGCTTTGACCTAAGCAAAAAGAGTTAAATCTTCACGTGTTTAAAGCGTTAAAGTCTTGTTATACTAGCTTCGCATAACAGTTCATAGATGAATTGTAACCCATTTATATAGATGATTTTGCTGAGGCTGCATTCAATGGTAAACGATGGACAAAACACATCGACGTCACTTAATTTAGAACAAATTCGTAATGATATAGATAGTGTTGATCAACAAATCCAAGAATTACTTAACCGTCGAGCTACGCTGGCTGAAGCTGTAGCAAAAGCAAAATTTGCAGCTGAAGAAAACCCATTATTTTATCGTCCTGAACGTGAGGCTCAAGTTCTCCGCAAGGTGATGGAACGTAATCAAGGTCCATTGTCTGATGCGACGATGGCACGTTTATTTCGTGAAATCATGTCCGCTTGTTTAGCACTTGAAGCACCTCAAAGCATTGCATTTTTAGGTCCTGAAGGTACATATACGCATTCAGCTGTGCTAAAACATTTTGGTAAAGATGCAGTTGTGCGCCCATTGCCAACGATTGATGAAGTGTTCCGTGAAGTTGAAGCTGGTGGTGCGCATTATGGTGTTGTTCCAGTTGAGAATTCATCAGAAGGTATCGTAAACCACACTTTAGATTGCTTTAAATCATCTACTTTAAATGTGATTGGTGAAGTAGAACTTCGCATTCATCATCAATTTCTCGTATCTGAAAATACTCGTAAAGACAGCATCAAACAGATTTATGCACATCAACAAACCCTTGCTCAATGTCGCAAATGGTTAGATGCGCATTATCCAGGTGTAGAGCGTGTAGCGCTTAATTCAAATGCGGAAGCTGCTCGCCGTATTCGTAATGAGTGGCATTCTGCCGCTATTGCTTCAGATATTGCTGCAAGTATGTATAACTTAGAGATATTACATAGCAACATTGAAGATAACCCTGAAAATACGACACGTTTCCTTGTGATTGGTCGCGAGAAAATTCCACAAAGTGGTAATGATAAAACGTCTTTACTGATCTCTGCACATGATCGTGCGGGTGCTTTATTGGAAATCCTTGCGCCATTTGCTAAACATAAAATTAGTTTGACTAGTATTGAAACTCGTCCAGCGCTTCCTGAGAAATGGGCTTATGTTTTCTTCATTGATTTGGAAGGGCATATTGATCAAGAAAATGTAGCTGCAGCATTAGATGAAATTCGACCTAATGTAAAAGAATTGCGAGTTTTGGGTTCATATCCTATCGCTGTTTTATAGTTCAATTTATTGTATTTTGAATCCCTCCCAGCCTCCCTTTAAAAAGGGAGGAGTTTCCCCTCTTTTTAAAGAGGGGTTAGGGGAGATTTTTACATAGGCAAAAATGTTTTATGTCTCAACCATTATTTAATAAAGTTGCATTTATTGGGCTTGGGCTGATAGGTTCGAGTCTTGCTCGTGTGATTGTGGCAGAACAGCTTGCTGGTCAAATTGTAGCTTCAACACGCTCAAAAAAAACATTAGAAGATGCCAAAACACTAGGGCTTATTCAACACGGTTATGCAACACCTGAAGAAGCTGTTCAAGATGCAGATTTAATTGTTTTAGCCTTACCTGTCAGAGCGACGCAAAAAGTACTTGAACAGATCAAACCTTATCTAACTGAAAATGTCATCATCACAGATGTTGGTAGCACTAAAGGTAATGTGGTTGAAGCTGCTAAAGCAGTCTTTGGTGAAGATTTACCTATAGGTTTTGTACCAGGACATCCAATTGCAGGTGCCGAACATACAGGTGTGCATGCGGGTAAAGTTGATTTATTTGCCAATCATAAAGTGATTTTGACGCCACTACCGACTAGTGCAGATTGGGCTGTTGAGAAGTTGATTCAACTATGGTCTGCTGCAAAAGCAGAAGTTATATGCATGGATGTGAAGAAGCATGATGAAGTGCTTGCACATACAAGCCACTTACCACATTTGATGGCATTTAATTTGGTTGAGCAGCTTGCAAACCGTGAAGATAATTTAGACATTTTTCGCTATGCTGCAGGTGGTTTTCGTGATTTCTCACGTATCGCAGCAAGCGATCCTCAGATGTGGCATGACATTTTCTTTGCCAATAAAACTGCAATCTTGAATGCTGTAGAGGGTTTTGAACAGCAGTTATCAGTTTTGAAGAAACTGATTGAACAAGAAGATTCACAAGCATTGATGGGTTTGCTTGGCCATGCGCAAGCTGCACGCCAACACTTTAATCATATGTTAGCCAAAAAACCTTTGATGGAGAAAAACAAGGTGACACAGCAATTTACCATTTTGCCCGGAAAGAAAACATTTACAGGTAAATTCACCGTACCAGGTGATAAGTCTGTGTCACATCGCTCAATCATGTTTGGTGCGATTGCAGAAGGCACAACTCATGTAACAGGTTTCTTGGAAGGCGAAGATGCTTTAGCAACTCTCCAAGCTTTTCGTGATATGGGAGTGAGCATCGAAGGTCCAAAGAATGGTGAAGTGACGATTCATGGCGTTGGAATGCAAGGTCTAAAAGCACCTGCTGGTGCTTTATACATGGGTAATTCAGGCACAAGTATGCGCTTGTTGTCTGGAATGCTTTCTGCTCAAAAATTTGATTCTGTCATGACTGGTGATGCGTCGCTGTCTAAGCGTCCTATGGAGCGTATTGCAAAACCATTGCGTTTGATGGGAGCGCAAATTCAAACCACAGGTGAGAAAGGTACACCACCAGTTAGCATTACGGGTAGCCAAGTTTTAAAGGGTATTGATTACGACTTACCAATGGCTTCTGCTCAAGTCAAATCAGGTATTTTACTAGCAGGTCTATGGGCTGAAGGTGAAACTTCGGTAACAGAACCAGAGCCAACGCGTGATCACACAGAACGTATGTTGCGTGCTTTTGGTTATGATGTGAAAACCGAAGGTAATAAAATCTCACTTGTGGGTGGTGGTAAGTTAGTTGGTACTGATATTCAAGTTCCTTCTGATATTTCATCGGCTGCATTCTTCATGGTGGGTGCCGCAATCACAGAAGGTGCTGATGTAGTTCTTGAAGCTGTTGGAATCAATCCAACACGCACTGGTGTGATCGAAATTCTGAAACAGATGGGTGCTGATTTGACGGTAGAAAATGAGCGTATTGCAGGTGGTGAACCTATCGCAGATATTCATATTAAAGGTTCTCGTACACTCAAGGGTATTCACATGCCTGAAGATCAAGTACCTTTGGCAATTGATGAGTTCCCAGCATTATTCATTGCTGCTGCATGTGCAGAAGGTCAAACCGTATTAACGGGTGCAGCTGAACTTCGTGTCAAAGAGTCTGACCGTATTCAAGTCATGGCTGATGGCTTGAAAATCATGGGCATCGACTGTACGCCAACAGAAGATGGCATCATCATTGAAGGTAAAGGCAAGTCAGGTGACTGGTCGGCAATCTTTGCTGGCGGTGAAATTGAATCTCACCATGACCATCGTATTGCCATGAGTTTCAGTATCGCAGGTTTGCGTACTTCCGGTGAAATTACCATTCATGGTACGGAAACGGTTGCAACCAGTTTTCCAACCTTTACTGAGCTAGCAAACTCAGCAGGTTTAGATTTACAAGTCGTAAATCAGTAAACGAATTGAAAAATGCAGCATTTAGAATAGCTAAATGCTGCATTTTTTATTTGTTTATACATAAAAATAAGTTGTTAGGTGCAAACATAAAACGTATAAATAATGAAAATGATGAGTTTGGACATGTACATATCTAATTAGGTCTAAATTTATCAATTTAGTAAAATAAGTAAGACAATCGTCTAATCAATTAAAGACAATTGTATATATAATCATTCTTACCGTACCAGTCGATTCTATGCTGCGATCCAGCTAAAAAAATAAAAATAGTGGGAATACCATGAAAACATTGCAATTTATAGCAGATTGCCCTAAACATGGGGTAATTATCATCCACTAAATGAATGCTATATCACGCAAGAATATGTTGCAGCGCTACTCTATAAACAATTAGAACATTATTCTCTGTGAAATCTCTGCCAATTCATAGCAAGAACAAGCTTGGTTTGAACAAATCGAAACGCAAAGTATTATCCGACAGTTGGCTCAAGCCGTAGAAAATAGCTTAAAAGCAGAGCATAGCTTTTCTCAATTTGTATGGAAAAGCTAAGACGATTTTGCCAATAAAATCTTAAATAAAGTGATTTAAGCATCGCCATTTAGGTGTATGGTGTATATTTGTTTAAACACTTTATTTGAGAGTATTGGTGCATGATACAGGTCAATTTTTCTAAATTATCTCCACAAGTAGTTTGGCGGCATTTTGAGACCTTATGTACAATTCCTCGACCATCTAAACATGAACAACGGTTAAGACAGCATTTAAAAGATTGGGCAGAACAGCGCAATTTGGAAACCTATGTCGATAACATTGGTAACCTAATTATTCGAAAAGCGGCAACTACGGGTAAAGAACAGGCTGCTGGTGTGATTTTGCAAGGCCATCTGGATATGGTGACACAAGCCAATCGTGGCACCCAGCATGATTTTTTTAAAGATCCAATTCAACCAGTCTTAAAAGATGGTTGGCTGATTGCTGAAAATACCACGCTTGGTGCAGACAATGGCATTGGCGTTGCACTTGCAATGGCGGTATTAGAATCAAATGATATTGCTCATGGGCCGATTGAAGTCCTCTTGACCATTGATGAAGAAGCAGGAATGAGTGGTGCTCGTTTGCTTGAGTCAGGCGTGTTAACTGGACAGTGGCTTTTCAATATTGATACCGAAGAATGGGGTGAGCTGTATCTTGGCTGTGCAGGCAGTATTGACCTAGAAGTGGGACAGACACTTGAATATGAAACAGCACCAAGTGATTTAATCTTTGTAGATTTACTGGTATCAGCTTTGAAAGGTGGTCACTCTGGGGTTGATATTCATTTAGGTCGTGGGAATGCCAATATCATTCTAGCCCATTTCCTCAATGATTATTTGGCACCATCCAATGGCCGATTGGTTGAGTTTGTCGGTGGATCGGCACGAAATGCCATCCCGCGTGAAGCTGTGGCAACCATTGCAATTAAAGCAGAGCAATTACCCGCGTTGGAAAATGTCGTTGCTGTGGCACAAACTGAATGGCAACAAAAGTTACAGAACATTGATGATCAGCTACAGATCAGCTTACAGCAAAATGCTAACCCGATAAATGAAGTTATAACATTGCAGCAACAGCAAGCTTGGTTGCAAGCATTGGCAAGTTGTCCATACGGGATTGCCCAGTGGAGTAGCGCTTTAGCTGATGTGGTTGAGACTTCGAATAATATTGGTGTGGTCAAATTGACCAAAGATGAAGCGAAAACCTTAATTATGGTTCGTTCGATGGTGAATCAAGAAGCAGTAGCATTTGCTCAAAAGATTCAACAGCACTTTGCCAGTTTTGAAATTCAATCTGAATTAACGCCTTTAGTATCAGGTTGGACACCGAATCCAGAATCGGCTGCATTAAAGTGCTTACAACAGGCTTATCAATCTGCATTTGATATTGAACCTAATTTAAAAGTCATTCATGCAGGTTTGGAGTGTGGCATTATTGCGGAACATTATCCTGATTTACAGATGGTGTCGTTTGGCCCTGATATTCAAGGGGCGCATGCACCAGGTGAGCGTGTGAAAATAGATACTGTAAATAAATGCTGGAAGTTACTGGTGACTGCACTGGAAAGTGTGAAGTAACGAATTAATCCTGAGATCAGACCGATGATCCTGTCTTGGTCTGATCAATCAGTGATAAATATTGTGTTGGTATGTGTATTGTTAGCCAAACACCATTTTCTGCTTGATAAAACTCAAAGCCGTGTTTATACATTTGCGGTGTGTTAATTATGAATAGCACAGGCTTACCATAGTGTTGGCCTACATTGGCCACCGCAACTGCAGCAAAAATCAGACAAGGGATGATTTTGGAGTCAATAAAGATTTTTTCGATCAGTTCCATTAAGAACTTATCGGCTGTCATTGCAGCAATCGCAATCACGGCGTAAATCATGAAAATCCAGAATGAGTATTTTGCCAAACGTTCCCAGTCAAAAGATCGAATCGAAGAACTTTGATTTAAATCATTGGCAATATCGGGCGTAATCGTGCCTTGTTGTTGCCAATATTCAATTGTTTGCTTTAAAAAAGTCCCTGTTTTTTATTTAATTTGATTATTAAAAATCCGAATGCTCATTTTATCGATATTGATAAAGCAGAAATGGGGCGTTAGGAGTATTTCTTTTAGTAATCGAATGAATATTTTATTATATGTTTCAATGGTTAATATTTGATTTTATTATTTGAAAATGGGTATTTTTTGATCTTTTGTTGTCATCCAATAATTGCTTTCATGGTGGAAATCTGAATAGGCATAAGGCAGCTCTTCAATAGTTAAACAATTAAGCATATTTTGATACCACTCAATATAGGCAGAATTCTTATTTTTGCATTGGTTTAAAAACTCTTGATGTTGTTGAATAAATAGCTCAGTCAGTTCAGTAATATCTTGAGTGATTTCTGTTTTGCGGATATCTCTATTTTTTTGAATCCAGCTAGAAATAATAATGGTAGATGCATTTTTATGGCTATTCAAAAAAGAGCATCTCCAATAACAACCAGAAGGAGATAGAGAGGGTTCAACATATAAAGATTCAAATCCTCGTTTGTGTAATTCATGTGCAATATAAAGTGTTTTTTTTAGATTGGTGATGTAAAAATCCTTTTTCACTGTCAATGTCCTGTTTTTCTATTTAAGTCTACAGTTTCAAAAAGTGAGCAATCACTTGGCGTAACTGTTTTAGATAGCCAGTAAAGAAATGGTTTGCACCTGGCAAAATCGTGATCGGATGTTTTTGTGGTTTTGCCCAAGCAATCATATCTGAAAGCAAGGTGATGTCATCTTGTTCGCCATGTACAAATAAGATATTGCCATCAATTGCTGGGGTTGTGTAGTGGCGTAAGTCAATCACTGAGCCTGTTGGCAAGCCACATAACACTAATTGCTTCGGACGTAATTCTTCGCTGAGTTGTGCTTGGCATTTTGCCAGTACATGTGAACCAAAGCTAAAACCACCTGCATAGAAGGTTAAACCTGCATGCTTCTCACGGGCATATTCAATCACTGCCATAATGTCATCTGTTTCACCATGACCTTGATCATGTGTACCTTCACTGCCAGCTAAGCCACGGAAGCTAGGACGGTAAACCACGCATCCCATCTCATTAAAAATCTGAGCCAGTAGTACAGGAACTTTATGATGCGGTGTACCACCTTGCAAAGGATGTGGATGGCAGACGACAGCAAAACCTGTGATTTCACCTTGGGGTTGATCTACAAACATTTCAATTTGACCAACAGGACCTTGGATGAATACTTGCTCAGACATAAGATACGCAATGGATAATGGAAGAATCCACTATTTTACCGATAAAACTGAACGAGAACACGAATTGGCATTAAAAATTATCAACTGATATAGTTTCACCAAGATAAATTTATTCTGATTGATTATGCTTGCTTTAATTTCTCCAGCGAAAACACTAGATTATGAAACTACATTACCGACTGATACATATACTCAGCCTCGTTTGTTGGCGCAATCTCAACAATTAATTGATGTTTGTCGCAAGCTTTCTGCGAGTGAAATCGCATCATTGATGACGGTGAGTGAGAAAATAGCTAACTTAAATGTAGAGCGCTTTCGTGACTGGAATGCAGATTTTGATTTTTCTAATTCACGTCAGGCATTATTTGCATTTAAAGGCGATGTGTACACAGGTTTAGATGCCTATCACCTAAAAGACCGAGAGATTGATTTTGCCCAGCAGCATTTGCGTATGTTATCTGGTCTTTATGGCTTATTGCGCCCGTTGGATTTGATGATGCCATACCGTTTGGAAATGGGAACTAAACTAAAGAATAGCCGTGGTCATAATCTATATGAATTTTGGGGCAGTATGATCACCGATCAAATTAACCAGGATTTAGCTGAAATTGATGCAAAAGTGTTGGTAAATTTGGCCTCTGACGAATATTATAAATCTTTGAATGAAAAGAAAATTCAGGCAGAAATTATCAAGCCTGTATTCTTGGATCAGAAGAACGGAAAGTATAAAGTTATTAGTTTCTATGCGAAAAAAGCGCGTGGCCTGATGGCGAGATACTTGATTGAAAATAAATTAAGCCAAGTAGAACAATTAAAAGCATTTGATAGTGAAGGGTATTACTTTGATGCTGAAAGTTCATCGAATAAAGAATTGGTCTTTAAGAGAGATGAGCAACACGCAGCTTAGATTTACTTTGGGCAGGGTGGGATGTTAACCAAAGAACATTTATTAAAACACGCGATATCGTCTGATCAAGTTCGGATTAAAGGGCAATTGACAGAACCGCGGAGTTATGGGGTATATGCGCTACCTTTAGATCGTGATGGAACCAGACGTTTTCGATTTGGTAATCATCCTGTACGTCAGCAAGAACTAAAACATGAGTTTGGCTCCTGTATCTTGTATCAGCTTTTTCTAGAACGTAAAGATGCTGAATCACTGGCAAAGTGGCTGAATAAAGAAATCCAATGAGGATGAGCAATGCCGCAGTATTTATCTACATTAGAAAAATCATGGTTTGAGCTGCATCAGCATTATCATTTTTCAGAGCCGCAGAAAGTTTTTAATAAGTTGATTGCTGCCTACAGTGAAAAGCAGCGGGCTTATCATACGCTGCAACATTTGTATGAATGTCTAGTTCTAGTTGACTCGATTCGAGCTGATTTAATTGATGCGGATGCTGTAGCATTGGCGCTCTGGTTCCATGATGCAGTTTATGACCCACAAGCCAAAGATAATGAACTTAAAAGTGCTGAGCTGTTCGAGCAGTATTTGGCTCAAGATTTATCATTTGAAATTGTTCAAAAGATTAAGCGATGGATTCTTGTCACGCAAAAGCATGAAGCAACGAATGAACTAGATTTACAGTTTTTACTGGATATTGATTTGGCGATTCTAGCAGCTTCAGCTGAGCGTTTTACGGAATATGAACAGCAGATTCAGCAGGAATATGCTTGGGTATATCCAGATATTTATTTGATTAAAAGAAAACAAGTTCTAGCACATTTTTATCAGACAGAACCGCTGTATCAAACTGAATATTTTCAACAGAATTTTGAGCAAAGGGCGAAAGAGAACTTAAAATTTAACCTTTTTTAGAGAATTAAGAATTTCAATAATTCTCTAATAATCTTTCTAGTAAAATTCAGATATTAGGACAATAATTTTCATAAAGCGTAGTTAAAACAACCTGTAACTTAGGGTCACTAATTGAATAAAAGATTTGCTTTCCATCCCGACGTGTAGAAACTACATTACTTTTTCTTAACATCATAAGCTGTTGTGACAGTGTAGGTTGTAGGATATGAGTAGCTTCTTCAATTTGAGACACATTTAATTCTTGTTTGGCTAAATGACATAAAATAATTAAGCGATCTGTGTTTGCCAAAGACTTAAGTACATTGACAATAGAGCTTGCAGACTCTCTCATCACGTTGATCTCTATATCCTTTTGCATACTTTTCTCACTACATTCAAGCCGAACTTAGTATAAGGTGAGAAAAACATAAAAATGTATTAAAACTTGAAAAATACAATGGTTTTTTGTGAATATCTATATCAGTGAAACTTATATTTGTCATTAATAACGCTTAGACTTTAAAATTTGAGAGTTTAGATATTTTGAGCAATGTTAGAAATTGTTAAAATTTTATAAATAATAAAATTATGTAATTAATTTAATTAATAAATATAAAAATTTTTAAAATTTTATTTGTACTTTCAGGAAAAATGTATATAATAAAGAACAAGACAGAAAGATCTGTCTTGATAAGAAGGATCGGGATGTGCAATTTGTACGACCGCCAGAGGGTAATATTTTTATTATTCTTTTTCCAACTCAGACGCAAGCGTGAGCCACAATAATAACTATAAATCACGCTTTATTTTTTTATACTTTCAATTTCATATTATTTGTTTTAACTCAGCTTTCTGAGAATTTTATGATGTTATTTGCTTTTCAAAATTAATTAAATGTTCTACGCGAGTCCAATACTCACTCATTTCAACAGAGTTTTTATTTACATGCGCTTGGATGGTCATTCCATCTAAAATACTTACGATTAATGTAGCTAAGTGTGTCGGGCTTCGAATATCTAAATGAGTCAGTAAGTTTTGGATCAAGGCTGTTAGCCATATTTTATATTGTGTCGCAGGTTCAAGAGTTGAAGGGTAAATTTTAATCACTTCTTCAAGTGCTTTTTGGAACATACAGCCGTTAAAGTCTTCGCTTTGGAACCAGGCATTGTACCATTTGAATATCGATTCAATTTGCTCTAAATAATTTGATTGATCACATTGAGCTAATGTTTCATTCAATGAGATTTGAAGGTTAATATTACGTTGAAGTAAACATTCCTCAATAAGCTTTTCCTTCGATGGAAAATATTTATAGAATGTCATTTTTGCAACGCCTGACTCACTAATAATTCGATCAACCCCAATCGAATTGTAGCTATGCGAGTTAAAAAGTTTTAATGCTGTGTTAATAATATCTTCTTTTTTTGACATACAAGCCTCGCATTCGCTCTCTGCTAATATGAGCTGAGCATTATTTGCATTCCATCATGCAATTTTGGCACGAATTTTACATGGTATTAAATAAACATCATAGAAAAAAATAATATTATTTATTTAATTGATTCTTAAATTTACAGTTTATCCATTATTTTTCAGTTAAATATATGAATTAATTAAATTAATTTAAATAAAATACAGTACTTATAAGGTGATTTATAACTCTATAATATGAATTTAAACTAATTCACATTTATTTAAAATTATGATAATTGAATAATAAAATTCAGTTATTAAATTTCAAGATAAATAACTGACTTTTATATAATTTATTAAAAATTAGCTTCTTGGTAAAGTTTCAATTAAACGCGCAAAATTTTGATAAAGCGTTGATTGTTGAGTAGGCGTATATACAGGGCGTTTAATTGTCCTTTTATTGGTTTGAATCATTAAATCGAAATTTTTGCATTTCTAAGTTTATTAAGAAATAAACTCGGGATAATAAATACAGAACAAACCCGAGTTAAACTACATGAAGAATACGAAGTGTCCGTGTCTGTTGAAACCATTCGTAAGTTTTTACGTGATTCAGGTATGGTCTTCAAGCGTACCCGTCATAGCTTAAAAAAAAGAGATCCGATTGCATTTGAACAAGCAACACAGCAGATTGAAGAATTACGAGAGCAAGCGGCACGTGGTGAAATTATACTAGGTTATGTAGATGAAACAGGGTTTTCTCTACACCTGATAACCGCTATGCGTGGACAAAGATAGGTGATGTTCATGCGGTTGATGCAATAAGATTAAAACGAGTTAATGTCATGGGGTGTTTGCTTTTAACGGGGAAACTGGTGACAAGTTGTTTACAAGAATCAGTTACAAGCACTTGGTTTTATGCCTATTTAACTGGAATAGCTCAACAAGTAAAACAGACGTATAACCTTCCATTGGTTCTTATTGTTGATAATGCCTCGATTCATAGAAGTAAAAAGATGGCTGATTACAGAGAACTACTTAAAACTAACTTTTCGACGAATCTGTATTTTATTCCAGCTTATAGCCCTGAGTTAAATCGAATCGAGATGGTATGGAAGCATAAACAATAATGAAATAAAATTCATAGTGAGACACACTCATGAATAACATGATAGGATGAATTAAATTCAATTGTGGTGATCGTTGTGTTAGAACTTCGTCATTTAAAAACATTAATTGCACTACGTGAGCATGGTTCATTGGTTGCTGCTGCGACAGATCTATGCCTAACTCCTTCAGCAATTTCGCATCAATTAAAAGAACTTGATCATTGGTATGGTGTAGAAGTTGTTAATCGCCGTAGTCGTCCAGTAAGTTTTTCCAATGTCGGCGAGCGATTGCTTCGACTAGCAGATGATGTGTTGCCTCAGGTTCAGATAGCACAAACGGATATTACTCGTATCGTGCATGGACAAACGGGGAGAATTATTTTTTCATCTGAATGTCATAGTTGTTTTGACTGGCTGATGCCTTTATTAAATCAATATCGCCAGCAATATCCAGATGTCGATTTAGATTTTGCAGCGGGTTTTGAGTCTAATCCGCATGAATTATTGCAAAATGCCGAGTTTGATTTATTAATCACTGCTGATCCAATTGCACTCAAAGGGATTGAATACTTTCCGATTTTTGAATACGAGTCACGGTTAGTACTCTCAACGACACATCCATTGGTGCGTAAAGAAATAATCCTAGTTGAAGATTTGGCTGAACAAACGTTGATTACTTATCCAGTTGATAAACATCGTTTAGATATCATGGCGCATTTATTCATTCCAGCAAATATTCAACCTAAGCATATTCGAACGACTGATTTAACGCAGATGTTAATTCAGTTGGTTGCCAGTGGGCGTGGTATTGCTGCTTTACCTGATTGGGTCGTTAATGAATATGAACAAAAGGGATGGGTTGTCAGCCGTCGTTTAGACTGTGTGTCGCCGCAAGGATTGAGACGCACATTATATGCAGGCTACCGTACTGAAGATAAGGAGAAGAATTACTTTGAAGGTTTTCTGAAGCAACTTGAGAAATTTTCAAAGAAGCGTGCGATGTATTATGAAGATTGAATAACTTCGTTATCTAGGTTGTAAAGGGAGATACACATTCTGTTTGAACGGCTTATATACTCTTATTTGCATATATAGAATGATTAACCAAGATGCCAATCCATAAGTGACCCTAGCCAAAATAATGTACACATAGTCCCTCTAAAGCTAACTTCATGCTAACTTTGGAGATGTAAAAATGGCTAAATGCTTTTTTAACGAATAACTGTATTCAAAGTATGTCACGCAGCTTTGCGCAGTGCACTGCTCATGTTGGGATAATGCAGTGACAGAAAGCTTCTATCATACTCTGAAAGGTCATGTGATACATGGTAGTGTGTTTGCCACTCGAAAAGAGGCGAATGCTGTCTTGTTTGACTATATTGAGATTTATTACAATCGGGTCAAAAGGCATTCCGCAAACGGCTGGTTAACCCTAGAAGCCTTTAAACAGAAACATTAATTAGGTGTGGCTTATTCAACCATAGATAAAGCGCATGTGTACTTTCTGATTCCTTATCTTAGTTTATTGCAAAAATTTTTTAGACACTCAACCGATAAGAATAAAACTGCATTATCTACACATTTTAAGGTTTCATAGAAAATTTTGGGAAATTAGGTTTAAAGGTTTTTCTATTTGAATACTCTAAGGCTTTAGTATTGAAAAAAGCAAAGCCTTAAAGCTTAGTTCACATTAGATTTGAGCATCTTTAACAGGTAAATGGTTTTTAAAATCATATCCTGACGGTGCTTGATAAATTCTCAAACCAAATTCAGGAATAATTGCAATTAAATGATCGAAGATATCAGATTGAATTGCTTCGTAAGATGCCCATGCTGTCGTATTTGTAAATGCATAAATTTCTAAAGGTAGACCTTCACTAGTGGATTGTAGTTGACGAACTAAAATAGTTTGATTCTGCGCAATACCTTGATGTTGGCGTAAATAGAACTCTACATAAGCACGGAATGTTCCCACATTGGTTAAACGACGTTGGTTGCATTCTGATTGATTGCTTAAATGATCATTAAACTTATTAATTTCATCTTGTTTTGCATCAAGATAATGGTCTAAAAGTAAAAAATCTTTAAATTTTCGCTGTTCACTATCAGTCATAAAGTGAACACTACTTTGATCAAGAAATATCGAACGTTTAATACGACGGCAGCCTGAATTACTCATACCACGCCAGTTTCTAAATGTATCAGTGACAAGTTTGTTGGTCGGAATGGTAGTCAGTGTTTTATCGAAATTTTGTACGGTCACTGTATGCAGAGATATATCAATCACATCGCCATCCGCATTTAAAGAGGGCATCTCAATCCAGTCTCCAATGCGAACCATATCATAAGAGGCAATTTGTACACTTGCGACTAAAGAGAGGATCGTATTTTGGAAGACCAGCATGAGAACTGCTGCCATTGCACCGAAGCCTGCGAGTAAAGTAAACACATCTTTTTTAAGAAAAGTACCTAAAATCATAAGACCACAGACAACGAATAAAATCAGTTTGATCAGCTGTAAATAACCTTTGATGGGTTTATTTCTCGATTTTGGATTGCGTTGATACACTAAGTTAAAAATATTCAGTGCTTCACTAATTGATAAAGCAAGCGTGAGAAAAATAAATGCCTGCGCTCCCATTTGTATTAATGTAATTACTTTTAATGGAAGATGGGGAACTGCACTGATCCCATTCATGATCACTATCGCAGGAACGATATTTGCAAATCGACGTGTAACGCTGTGTTGGGCAAAAATTGATTGATGGGGTGACTTAAGCTTTGTAATGATATGGCGGATACCACGCACAATAATTCTTTTGGCAATAAAATTTGCTAAAGCCGCCAGAAAAATCAAAATTGCGAATGAAATGAGCATTTCTAACCAAGGGTATTGGCTTAATTCACTTCTAATTTCGCGAATAAAACTTAAATAATTCAAATCAAAACACCTTACAATTTTCATTTTGTTAATTGTAAGGTGTTAAAAGATATTATGATGAGTTGATCACATTTTGAATACGATCTGTAAGATTGTATTACATTAATGAGGTGTGATTTACCACATTAAATCATCTGGAATGACATAAGCCGCGTATGGGTCTTCTTCATCAGTTGCTTGATCATTTTTCTCAGTATTATTGTTAACCAGAATAAATCCTTGCATTTTCTGATCAATTTTTTCTGCAAGAGCTTTAGGGAGATAAGCATATTTATCTTGATCTTTAGCAATAACTAAAGAACCCGTCACTAACGCATTATAAACTTGTTGTGAAAGATAAACCTTTTTGATTTTCCCCTCATCAATGAATTGATAGGTAACATCACCCTCTGTTTGCAAAATTTTATGTTGCTTGATCATTTGAATAATTGAAGCTTTAAGGGCCTTTTCTTCTAAAACCTTTTGTTTTTCTAAATTCAGTGCTTGGTCTTTGGCTAATTTCTCTTGATTCACTCGATCGATTTCAGCTTTTAATGAGGCATCATCATGTTGTCCAGTGCGTTGCTCATGTTGCACCTGTTTGGTTAATTTTTTGGCTTTTTTATTGTCGACCAAACCCGCTTTGAGTAACTGAGCTTGTAATGCATTTTTAACCATAATTCAATCCGAATTCGAGTTTGATGAAGAGCGAAAGTAAATTACCCAGTAAGCTATACTCATGGTCAGACTTAAACTTGCTGGTATTAGAAAAGTTTGTAATTTTAAATAAGGATAAAGCAAACTCGCAATAAGCCCACCGATAAAAAATCCTAGAAAGATGAGCAAGTGTAAAAAAATACGCCTATTTTCTATTTTTAGACCACGAACTTTATAACCTAAGGTTAAACCAATATCCGTTAAAACGCCTGATAAATGTGTTGTACGGATAATTGCACCTTTATAGTGACTGACCATCGCATTTTGTACGCCCATGGCGACACATGCCCACAACAAACCATAGCGCGGGAAGTAAGGTAACAAAAGCCAAGTTAAAAATAGAAATGCAGCAACTAAACTAAGTGGGAAACCGTAATGATGACCAAAAGAGACATTACTATCCCCAAGAATGAGACCGCTGTAAAACGATCCAATCACGAAGCATAAAACTACTAAACTGAGATAAATAAAATGCTCTGGTTGCCATTGTAGCAAAGTCATTGCCAGCATGCTGACGTTGCCAGTCATGTGTGAAACTGATTGATGTAGAACAGTAAATAGCCCCAATACGTTAACCATACCAGCATTTAGTGCGAGTAAAAAAGCACCAAGTTGAATCCAGTTTGGTAAACGCTGTAAGGGCATAACAATCTACTAGTTTTTTCGGTTTCGGAAATCTACAGCAGCAGTAAATAAAACGTCAGTTGACGAATTCAGCGCAGTTTCAGTCGAATCCTGTAATACACTGATAATCATACCAATCGCAACTACTTGCATCGCAATTTCAGATGATATACCAAATAAACTACAAGCAACAGGGATAAGCAGTAATGAGCCACCTGCAACACCTGATGCACCACATGCTGAAACGGTCGCAACGACTGAAAGGATAATCATCGTGCTTAAATCAACATGAATATCTAATGTATGAACAGTAGCAAGCGTTAATACTGTAATTGTAACCGCTGCACCTGCCATGTTGACTGTTGCTCCAAGTGGAATAGATACACTTGCGGTTGCTTCGTTTACACCTAAGCGTTGTGCTAAATCTAGATTCACAGGAATATTGGCAGCAGAACTACGCGTGAAAAATGCTGTGATTCCACTTTCTTTTAAACATTTGAACACTAATGGGTAAGGGTTTGCTCGCATCGTCAATGCGACTAGGATTGGATTAATCACTAATGCAACAAAAAGCATTGTTCCAATTAGTACAATTAACAAATGTGCATAGCTAGATAAGGTTGCTAAACCTGCATCCGCAAAAGTGACTGCGACTAAGCCAAAAATTCCCACGGGGGCAAAACCAATCACGGTGTGAATAATTTTATTCACTGCATCAGCTACATCAGTAAGCACTTGTTTCGTAGTCTCAGAACTATGACGTAATGCTAAACCTAAGCCGATTGCCCAGGCCAAAATACCAATAAAGTTGGCTTCACTAATCGCTTGTACAGGATTGGCAATAAAGCTTAATAATAAGTTCTTTAAAATTTCAGCCAAACTACCGGGTGCTTGTAGAGCTGGTTGAGTTGATAAATTAAGAAATAGCTGACTTGGGAAGGCAATACTTGCTACAACAGCACTAAATGCTGCGAGTAGCATTCCAACCACATACAAAATCATAACAGGTTTTAAGTTTGAGTTTTGCCCAACTTTGAAATTAGCAATCGAAGCAAGCACTAAAACAAAAACAAGAATCGGGGCAACCGACTTTAATGCTTTAATAAACAATTCACCTAATAAACTCAAATAAGGTGTAAAGTTAGGAAAAAGCAAAGCTACGCCAATCCCTAAAAAAATAGCAATAATAATTTTGCTGACTAAGCTCAAGCGAGACAATACATTAAACATATAAAAGCCTTATAAACCTATATGTGGTTTAAGGTTAAACAAGCGCCGTATTCTATACCTAAGCACTGTATTTTTTTAAATTTTTTTGATGAACGAATTACTTTAAAAATACCATAAAAATTAAAATAATGTTTTTAAAAGTATTTTATTTAAAAATACAGAATCTTTTTGTGTAAAAAAAGATCTTCTCTATGGTTTTACTAAAAAACTATAAGTAAAAAGTCAGTATTCTTCTATCTAGTGCTTAAAATTTAGATTGATAACTTATTGATAATTCTAGGAACAATAAATCATTTTATCTCAAAAAATATTGTACAAATGAGTGGTTTTTTAAGAATTTGGTCTTATCCATATAATTATTGCATTAAGCAAATAGTGATTAATACAAATAGAGAAGGGACTTATTTAGTCCCTTCTTTCTCTTACTTGAAAAAATATCCTGTTTCAGGTGAGCTTGCATTCGCCATACGTTTACGAGGCATACGACCTGCTAAGAATGCTTCACGACCTGCTTCAACCGCTTTCTTCATCGCTGAAGCCATTAAAATTGGATTTTGAGCAGCTGCAATCGCTGTATTCATTAATACGCCGTCGCAACCCAATTCCATTGCAATTGCAGCATCACTGGCAGTACCCACACCAGCATCCACTAAAACAGGGACTTTGGCATTTTCTTTGATGATGGAAATAGTATGTGGATTCAAAATACCAAGACCAGAACCGATCAAGCTACCTAAAGGCATGATGGCAACACAGCCCATACTTTCAAGTTCTTGCGCAACAATAGGGTCGTCTGAGGTATAGACCATGATTTCAAAGCCATCATCAATCAAGGTTTGCGCTGCTTTAAGCGTTGCAGTGATATTTGGATATAAAGTTTTTTCATCACCAAGGACTTCTAACTTCACCAAATTGTGACCATCAAGCAGTTCACGAGCTAGCATACAAGTCCGAATCGCGCTATCTGCGTCAAAGCAACCTGCGGTATTTGGCAGGATTGTGTATTTCTCAGGTGGAATCACAGAAAGTAGATTTGGTTGATCGGCATGCTGACCGATGTTGACACGACGAATTGCCACTGTGACAATTTCAGCACCACTGGCTTGAATGGCTAAATCAGTTTCATTGAGATCTTTATATTTACCAGTTCCGACCAATAAACGAGATTGGAAAGTACGAGAACCAATAATTAAAGGGGAATCTTGCATGGGCTTACTCCATTTTTAGCCGATTAGCCGCCACCAACAGCTTGAATAATTTCAATACGATCTTCAGGAGCAATTGTCGTTTGCTCAAGTCTACTTTTCGGAATAATCTGTTGGTTCTTCTCTACAGCAAAGCGTTTGCCCTCTAAGGCTAAATTCTGAATCAATTGCTGTAGGTTTTCACAAGACGTGTCGATTGACTCGCCATTTAAATAGATGTGCATGATTAATCCTTATTTCGCATGCTTGATTGCTTGCCATGCGAGTAACAGCCAGCCCGCTATCATAAACGCACCGCCAATCGGTGTAATCGCCCCTAAAATACGCGGTAGACCGAGCGCCATAATGTACAATGAACCGCAGAAAAAGATGATACCAATTTGGATCAAAATAAAAGGAATTTTTATTGGAAATGTTGCTGTGGTTTTATGCAGGACGCCTAAGATAAGCAAACCAATTGCATGATAGAAAAAGTATTGAGTTGCTGTACCCCACCAAGCGAGTTGTTCTAGGGTTGCAAAAGATTTGAGTCCATGAGCACCAAAAGCACCCAACATAACTGCAAGCGCAAGATTAAGCGCCGAGATAGCTATCCACATAATGATAATGGAACTGGAAATTTGATGAACAAACTTAACATATTCGAGTGCTTAAACAAAGCCAGATAAAACAAAAGGGCATGAAAGCCCTTGTGTTTGATTCGATTTTAGCTTGCAGACATGGCAGTTTTGATTTTTTCCATTGCATTCTTTTCAAGCTGTCTAATACGTTCTGCTGAAACGTTATATTCTGCAGCTAGTTCATGCAAAGTCGATTTATCATCATCTAACCAACGACGTTGCAAGATATTACGAGAGCGATCATCAAGCTGTTCCATTGCCTCATGTAAGGCAGAACTACTTTGCTCTTCATAATCTTCTTCTTCAATCAGTCGAGCTGGGTCGTATCGATTATCTTCAAGATAAAGTGCAGGAGCTGTATGTGGGGTATCGTCATCATCATCACCTTGAGCTTCAAAAGCAGCATCATAAGCGGTTAGACGACCTTCCATTTCGAGCACTTGCTCTGGTGTCACATTCAAATCATTGGCAATTGATTTCGCTTCTTCTAATGTGAGTCGTTTGCTTGATTTTTTAAGACTACGTAAATTAAAGAATAATTTACGTTGTGCTTTGGTCGTTGCGATTTTGACAATACGCCAGTTACGAATCACATATTCATGAATTTCAGCTTTAATCCAGTGCACTGCAAAAGAAACTAAGCGAACACCCATATTTGGATCGAAGCGTTTGACCGCTTTCATTAATCCAAGGTTACCTTCTTGAATAAGATCGCCTTGTGGCAATCCGTAACCTGCATAGCTACGTGCAATATGTACGACAAAACGTAGATGTGACATTACCAATAGTTTGGCAGCATCAAGATCTTGGTCATAATAATAACGTTCAGCAAGTTCTTTTTCTTGCTCGGCCGTTAGAATTGGAATTTGATTGACAGTACTGATATATGCACCAAGATTTACACCTGGCGCAGACAATGACAGGGGCATCAATTGATTGCTGCTGTCAGTAGTCATGGAGTCTCCTTATAGGATGGTATTTAAGTCAACAATTTCATCTTAATGCGAATGTTCTTCATCACTAAGAAAATTTGAGTATAAAAATGTAAAGTTATCTAGTTTATCTTTAGCTAGAGTTTATCAAAGAATTACATAGATTCAATTAAATAGTGAAACTCATTCTCTGAAATTTTTTGTGTCTGGCATTGAAGTTGCTGGATTTGGCAATATCGTGTTACATCAATTTCGCTATGTGGATCAGATGATTTCAATAAATACTGTTTAGATCCTTCAGCTTTTTTTAAAGCACGTTTCAACATCAATAGTGGCATTGGACAGGGTTGCCCAAGTGCATCAATCACTTCAGGGCATGCGGATATTTGGGTCATAAAGTTTTAATAAATTGAGTTCGATATGATTTTAACAAATTTATATGGTGATTACTGAGGATTTACTCTGAATTATTTGGGAAGTTATATTAATTCGGTTTTTCTCTTTTGAGCTTTTAATCTTAAAAATGGTTGTGAATGTTTTTTAAACCTAATAACTAGCTCAATAGCGTTGAATGCAAATGAATCGCTTTGATTTTCTTTTCTGATTAATTTTATCTAAAATTGTTTCTTGTTTTATGGCAATAAAGCAGTGCATTTTTATACTAAAAAAAGCACTTGAAAACTGCTAAATTATTGAAAAAAACAGATAGAAACATTGGAAATAACTCAAAATAAATCTATTAATTATCATGAACCCATGTTAAGCTCGATGCGTTTTAGGATGTATGCTATACGATAAGATCGTTAAAAAAACCTATAACAAATGGATGTAACCGGAAATTGTTGATAGTTTTACAGAATGATTACAAGCTTTGAAATTATAAAAATTTTAAAACCTTGTTGGCTCTGCTGTTTGCAACACCGGAAGGTCCTTATCTTTCAATATCTGAGGATTGACTTATGACAGCTCGTGAACAAGGCGTAGTAAAGTGGTTTAATGACACTAAAGGCTTTGGTTTTATTCAACGTAATGGTGGTGATGACGTATTTGTTCATTTCCGCGCAATTATGGGTGACGGTCACCGTTCTTTACGTGACGGCCAACGCGTTGAATTCAGCGTAGTTCAAGGACAAAAAGGTTTCCAAGCTGAAAACGTTCAGCCTTTAGACTAATTTGTTGCTTTAACGCAATATAAAAACGCTCCAATGTTATTTGGGGCGTTTTTGTTTATAATGCCACTTTCTTTTGATCATTGATGGTTCGAGAGCATATATGACATCTGGTTTTGAAACCTTAAATTTACATCCGCAGTTGAAGAAAGCAATTGATGCTTTGGGTTTTACACAAATGACCCCAATTCAACAAAAGGTTTTGAAATATACATTAGCAGGGCATGATGCCATTGGTCGAGCGCAAACTGGTACAGGTAAAACAGCAGCCTTTTTGATTAGTGTGATCAATGATCTATTAAATAATCCGCTACAAGAAAAACGTTTTCGTGGCGAACCACGTGCGCTGATTCTGGCTCCTACACGTGAGTTAGCACTACAGATTGAGAGTGATGCACAAGCTTTAACAAAATTTTCAAACTTACATCTTGTCACTCTACTTGGTGGTGTGGATTTTGATAAGCAAAAGAAAATGTTGGATAGTAATTTTGTTGATATTATCGTTGCAACGCCTGGTCGTTTAATTGATTTTGTCGAGCAAAAAGAAGTTTGGTTGGATAAGATCGAATTCCTTGTGATTGATGAAGCCGATCGTTTATTAGATATGGGTTTTATTCCATCGGTAAAACGGATTGTGCGTTATTCACCCTTCAAAGAACAACGTCAAACTTTAATGTTTTCTGCAACTTTTAGCTACGATGTGCTTAATCTTGCTCGTCAGTGGCTCTTTGAACCTGTAACGGTTGAGATTGAGCCTGAGCAAAAAACCAATAATGATGTGGAGCAGCGAGTTTATGTGGTTGCGAAACAAGATAAGTACAAATTATTGCAAGAAATTTTGCGTGATGAACCAATTGATAAAGTTATGATTTTCGCAAATCGTCGAGATCAGGTGCGTCGTTTATATGATCACTTAAAGCGTGATGGTTATAAAGTCGGTATGTTATCTGGTGAAATCGCTCAGGATAAACGCTTGAAGATGCTCGACCAGTTCAAGCAAGGTAAGCACAACATTATGATCGCAACAGACGTTGCTGGTCGTGGCATTCATGTTGACGGCGTATCGCATGTGGTGAATTTTACTTTGCCAGAGCAGTCTGATGATTATGTACATCGCATTGGTCGTACAGGTCGTGCTGGTGCTCAAGGTGTTAGTATTAGTTTCTTATCGGAAGATGATGCTTTCTATTTGCCAGAAATTGAAAAAGCAATTGGTAAAAAGTTGCCTTTGACACGTTTAGATGGATATTGTTAAGCCTAGACAATATTTTCTGATATTTAGATAGCATTTAAAAAAGACTAAATTATTTCTTAATTCAGTCTTTTTTTATTTTGAAAGCCCCTCATTTGCTAAATTACACAAATGATTCATGATTTTTTCGGAAATCCAGTGATTAGTTGCTGAATTGAAGTAAATCAACATGTAGAATATGGCGCATTACCTGGGAGGATATTATGGCACTCATCTCAATGCGCCAGCTCTTGGATCACGCTGCAGAACATAACTACGGCGTACCAGCGTTTAACGTAAACAATTTAGAACAAATGCGTGCAATTATGCTCGCTGCTGATGCAACGAATTCACCTGTTATTGTGCAAGCTTCGGCAGGTGCACGTAAATATGCAGGTGCACCTTTCTTGCGTCATTTGATTTTGGCAGCTATTGAAGAATGGCCACATATTCCTGTGGTAATGCACCAAGATCACGGGACGAGTCCTGATGTCTGTCAACGTTCTATCCAGTTGGGCTTTAGCTCTGTGATGATGGATGGTTCATTGGGTGCTGATGGTAAGACTCCAACATCATATGACTATAATGTTGATGTTACTCGTCGTGTTGTCGCAATGGCGCATGCGTGTGGTGTTTCGGTTGAAGGTGAGATTGGTTGCTTAGGTAGCCTTGAAACTGGTATGGCTGGTGAAGAAGATGGTGTTGGTGCTGAAGGTGTGCTGGATCATTCTCAATTACTCACTTCTGTTGAAGAAGCAACTCAATTTGTCGCTGATACGAATGTAGATGCTTTGGCAATTGCTGTTGGTACTTCACATGGTGCGTACAAGTTTACTCGTCCACCTACAGGCGATATCTTGGCAATTGATCGCATTAAAGAAATTCATGCTGCGTTACCAAATACGCATCTTGTAATGCATGGTTCAAGCTCTGTACCACAAGAGTGGTTGGCTGTGATTAACCAGTATGGTGGTGATATCAAGGAAACCTACGGTGTGCCTGTGGAACAGCTTGTTGAAGCAATCAAGCATGGTGTTCGTAAGATTAATATTGACACCGATTTGCGTTTAGCATCTACAGGTGCGATGCGTCGTATGATGGCTGAAAAACCAAGCGAATTTGATCCGCGTAAATTCTTTGGTGAAACAGTTGAAGCGATGAAGCAAATCTGTGTAGATCGTTATAATTCATTTGGTACATCAGGTAATGCAGATAAGATCCGCCCAATTTCTTTAGAGAAAATGGTTGATCGTTACAAATAATTAATTTGTAATATAAAAATAGCGGCAATTGCCGCTATTTTTATTTTGAATATAGTTAAAATAAAACTGCCTACGATAGCCGGCAGTTTTAACTTGGATTATTTCGGTGCTTTCGTGTCTAGATTTGCATCCTTAATTTCAACATAAGCATTAGCTCGAAGTTCACGCATCCAACTGTCTACTTCAGTATCAAACAAACGCTCACCTAAAATTTGACGAGCCATACGTTCTTGCACTTCTTTAGTCATATCTTGTTGTCGAGTATCAGTCACTTGTAAAATGTGCCAACCAAACTGACTTTGGAAAGGTTTACTGATTTGCCCAACTGGTGTTTCTTTCATGACTTGTTCAAACTCAGGCACCATAACACCAGGACTTACCCAGCCTAAACTGCCACCATCACGTGCTGAACCTGTATCATTTGAATAGGTTGCAGCGAGGGTTGCAAAATCTTCGCCCGCCGTCGCACGATTATAAAGACTATCAATCATTTGTTTTGCACGATCTAAGCTGACAACTTCAGATGGTTGAATCAAAATATGTCGAGTTTTATATTGTGATACAAGTGCTTTTTGATCATTTTGTTTGCGTTCTAAAAGTTTTAAAACATGAACGCCATCGCGGACATTAATCAGTTCTGTGGTCTGACCCGTTTGTAATGGTGTTATGCGTGCTGCAAGTTCAGTAGGAATGTCTGATAGTGCTCTGAATCCCATATCAGCACCATCAACCTTGATTGCACTGGTCGCAAGCTTGGTACTAATCGCTTTAGGATCATCACTAGTTGCTAGTGCTTGTTTGACTTCTTGTGCAACTTTTTTAACTTCTTCGCTATTTTCACCAGAAATACGCATGTGAATCACATGGACTTGTGTGCCAAGCGCAGCTTGGCCTTCTGGTGAATTTAAAAAGTTTTCAACATCATGATCACTGATTTTAATACGAGACATGACTTGTTGTTGGCGTAAGCGACCAATTGCTAAATCTTCCGCAATCCTATTGCGTAAATTTTCATAAGTATCTGGTGCAATCGCGTCCAATTTTTGTTGGAATGCTTCTAGTGTATTGGCACCTGATTGATTTGCAATTTTTAAGACTGCAGCATTTAAACTCTTTTCATCAGCTTTAATGCCAAAACGTTTGACCTGTTCTAATTGGGCTTGACGGATAATGAGCTGATCAAGCACTTGCATCTGTAAATACTGTTGGGGCGGCACAGTTTTATTTTGTGCTTTTAACTGATGTTCTGTTTCTGCAATCCCTTGTTCTAAATCACTTTTAAGAATGACACTACTATCAACTATTGCAACAACCTCATCCGTAGGTTGCGCAAAGCTTTGCATTGATGAAGAAATAAGTGTAGCGAGAACAGTCGCTTTAAAGATATGTTGAAAAGATTTTATCTTCATTAACGTTGTGTCCAAGATTGATTAATTTTGTTGAAACCTAAAACTCTATTTTCAAGAAGAGAGGCGAGCTTATTGTTGAGTGCACCTAGACCTTTAAGTGTAACCTCAGCCATAACAGCACGTTTTCTATGAACATCTGGTGAGTTTGGATCATCTAAATCATTGTAGTAAGATCTGCCATAAACTGAAATTGCCCAACAGCAAGATTCATAATTCACACCAAGTAAGTATTCTCGCATTAAACTATTATCTAAGTCATATTGAGCGTGACCCATAATACGCCAATTATCTTTTATTGGTTGTATAAACGATGCAACAGCTTGGTCGTATGAACTTTGACGATCTTGAATATTGCTACGATAGAAATAACCTACATTGTATAAGTTGCCTTTGTCTCCAGCATAGTAGGCTTGGAAGTCACGTTGAGCATTGTCGCCATTTGACATCCAAGCAGAATTTGCAGCTATGGTAAAGTTTTGATTCAATTGACTTGAAACACTTACAATTGGACCAGTATGTCGCTGTGTGTCAAACTCATCTGGTTGCTGATTTAATGTGACACGTCGATCACTAAAATAATAGCTTTGCCCAATACTTGCTTTAATACGTTCTAAGCCCTCTGTATCTAATAGGCTATAAGTTACACCCAGAGACAAGAAGTTATTATCATCTAAGCGGTCGTGTCCATAGAATCGATAAGGGTTGAAAAGTTGATCGTAATTAATTGATGCGGTAGTGGAGTCAAAGTTAGGATGATCATCTTGTTTTTTATAAGGGGAATAAGCATAAAAGGCACGAGGTGAGATACTCTGCAAATATTTACCTTCTTTTTCAAAAGTAACGCCTGTTGCAAAACTAAATTGAGGTACCGCAACAGATTTTTCTAAATCATCAGATATAGAAAGATCGCGACCTTCTTTAGAGTCTTGATCATAAAAAGTATTAATGCTTCTTACAGATATTTCTGGAATTGCATAAAACCACGATGGAGTTAGGTAGTTATAGCGAACGGCAAATTGATTATAAATACGTGTACCACTTGACTCTAACGCAGAGCCATCGGTGATCGATTTCTTAAAATAAGCAGTGTCGTTATTAAACTCATATTGTAGGCCTTGAGGGTTACCACCTACATAATTTAATAAAAACTGTGGAAGTCGTGCATAAGGCTTATCTGCATCTTTGATACTTTGATCTAGCGTTTGAAAGTCTTCAACCTTTAATTGAGCCTTAAGTCCAGGAATACCATTGCGATAATTAATTTCCCATGCGCGACGTAAGTTAAGATCTGTTCGCGTGTTTGGGTTGTTATTGAAGTCTGCGAAGTAATCTTTATCGGAAGCGTAGTTGTACTCTAAGTTGGTTGACCATTGGTTATTGATTTTCCAATCATGAAGAAAATGTAAATCACTTCGATCTTTATCTTCGTAATAATTGTCGTTTGGTAAATATCCACCCCAAATACGTCCAGAACCAAAGCTTTCAGTCATATAACGGAATTCGGCATCTAATTTTGCGCCGCGTTTGCTCATATAACTTGGTGTGAGTGTAAGATCATAATTTGGTGCAAGGTTAAGGTATACAGGTGCAGTCAGTTGGACGCCACCTTCGTTACTATAACCAAAAGTTGGACTTAATAAACCAGTGGTACGACGGTCATCAATTGGAAAATTGAAATATGGCACGGCTAAAACAGGTACGTCTTTTACATACAGTTTTGTTCCGCGAGTTACGCCACGACCAGTTGCTTGGTTAAGTTTAATTTGTTTAGCTTGGATTTTCCAAGCCGGTTTTTGTTCAGGAGGGCAGGCGGTATAACTTGCATCTTTCAATACAACTAAATTTTCATTCTGTCGTTTAATCTGACTTGCATGTCCGTGAGCATGTTGCTGTTCAGAAATATAAAAACTATTGTTCAAATCACCTGTTTGGGTTTTTAAATTATAATTTATTGCGTCACTTTGAGTAAGTAGGCCTGATTGAGCCAGTTGTACTCGACCTTGAGCGGAGGCGTGCGTCTGAGTTGAGTCAATCGTAACTTGATCGGCACGAATTGTGCGGCCTTCTTGATCAATCACGACATTGCCTTGTAGAACAGAATCGCCAGTTGGGTTGTAATGCCCATAATCAGCGGTAATCACGGAAGTCGTTGTATTGGAATTGCTTGCCTTTGTTTCGGGGTTAATTGGAGTGACCCATGTTCCCTGACAAAAAGAAGAGCTTAAATAACGATTGTCTCGTAATTGTGCTTCTGGTGCAGATTTGTCGACATAATATTGCTGAAAAAATTTTTCACCAGGATAACTGTCTTGATCTTGGTTTTTTTGGATAGTGGCTTGCAGCTGTTTATTGTCAAGCGTAGAGACAGCATCAGCTGGAGCTGCGAAACCTGATTGGATCGAGCTGCCACACAAGAGTGTCAAAATAGCTGTTGCTAAAGGATTAAATTTAAACTGATGTTTCATTGTCTCATTAACCAGTACGCTAATTCACAATTAATTATTGTCGCATCATAGAGAAAAAGTTGATAAGTGGCTACACTTAAGCTTTCAAAATCTCAGCTAGTTTTAGATTTTATTGCAAATGAATACACAACGTGAACAATTGATACAAACTTGGCTCCAAGCCACTCTCCAATCTGATCAATTCGAGATCAATTTTTTGGCTGGAGACGCAAGCTTTCGCCGTTATGCGCGAATTAAGTTACAAAACAAAACATATATGCTGATGGATGCGCCACCTGAAAAAGAAGATTGTGCACCATTTGTAAGTATTGATGAGTTTTTTGACAAAAATGGTGTGCGTGTTCCGCATATCATTGCTAAAGACCTAACTTTGGGATTGTTACTATTGGAAGATTTTGGTGATGTTGTACTTTCAACGTTACTAACAGATGAAACTGTTGATCAATACTATGCGCAAAGCTTTGAACAGTTGATTGAATTACAACAAATCGACGGTCTTGAACAACTGCCTGCATACTCTTATGAAAAATTAATGACAGAGATGCGTTTGCTGACAGAGTGGATGTTGCCTTCATTAGATATTCAGCCTACAGAGCAACAGTTAGAAACGATTGAACAAGCTTTTGACTTTTTAGCTGTTGAGGCGACGCATCAGCCACAAGTGATTGTGCATCGTGATTTTCATAGTCGTAACCTCATGAAAATTGACAATGAGCAAGAGCTTGGCGTGATTGATTTTCAGGATGCAGTGATTGGTGCAGATACCTATGATCTGATCTCGATTACCCGTGATGCCTATGTGCAATGGAACGCTGACCGTGTCTATGGTTGGTTTAAAGTGTTCTATGACCTGTTGCCTGAAACTGCAAAAGAAAACCGTAATTTTGAACAGTTCAAGCGTGATGCTGATTTAATGGCGATTCAACGTCACCTTAAGATTTTGGGTATCTTCGTTCGATTGTTTGAGCGTGATGGTAAATCTGGGTACTTAAAAGACTTACCACGAGTAATGTGGTATTTGCTTGAAGAAAGCCAAGGCTATGGTGAGCTGAATGAATTTATGCAGTTTATTCGTGACGTGGTCATGCCTAAATTTATTGCGAAATATGGCGATTACGAGGTTGCAGCATAATGAAAGCGATGATTCTTGCTGCAGGGCTAGGGAATCGCATGCGTCCTCTGACCTTACATACACCTAAACCTTTGCTTGAAGTAGGTGGAAAGCCACTGATTGTTTGGCATATTGAAAAGTTGCAAAAGATTGGTGTTACAGAGATTGTCATTAATACCGCTTGGTTGGGTGAAAAACTGGCAACTACTTTAGGAGATGGCTCTAAATTCGGTGTGACGATTTTGTGGTCTCATGAAGGAGAAGGGCTTGAAACTGCAGGTGGTATTATCAATGCTTTACCATTACTGGGTGATGAACCTTTTATTTTGGTGAATGGTGATGTTTGGACCACGATGGATTTTTCGTCATTATTAAATGTCCATTTGGGAGATAAGCAAGCACACTTAGTATTGGTTGAAAATCCACCGCAGCACCAGAAAGGTGATTTTATCTTGTCTAATAATTTGGCCCATACTTTTGAGCAGGGACAAATAGGTGAAGCCTTAACTTATAGTGGTATTGCAGTATTAGCTCCGCAGATGTTTAATGGTTTGGGAAATGGTAAAAGACCTCTAGCGCCATTGTTAAAGCAAGCGATGCAACAACAACAAGTGTCAGCTGAAAAATTACAAGGGATTTGGGTGGATGTTGGCACACCTGAACGTTTGGAACAGCTAGATCAACAAATTAAGCAAAATAAGTTTTCGTAATAGCTTATTGTCTTATTTACCTTAAATTTGTCTAAAGAAAGACAAAAAACTGAATAGATTGTGCAGTTTATCAGGTTTGAAAATGTTTAACTGCATAATCGTTCAACAAGTCCTACTGTGCCTTGCATCAGAAATGGGTATACTGCACGGCAAGTTTATCGAGATGTCGCACTGTTATGCATCCTTTTTTTCAAGAATTAAAGCAAGGTAGTCAAGCGTTAGGTTTAAACCTAAGTGAGGAAGCGCTAACACTCTTATTGAAATATCAAGATGCTCTCGTGCTATGGAATAAAGCATATAACCTGACAGCGATTCGTGACCCGAAAGAAATGCTGGTTAAACATTTATTAGATAGCTTAAGTATTTTAAATGATTTGCCACAAGGACGTTTATTAGATGTTGGCACGGGTGGTGGAATGCCGGGCATGATCATTGCGTTATGTCAACCAGAGCGCTCGTGTGTATTATTAGATTCAAATGGAAAAAAAATTCGTTTTCTTAAGCAATTTATTGCCGATTTAAAATTGGATAATGTTGTTGCAGTTCAAACACGTGTAGAAAATGAAGACACGATTGATGAACTTGGTCAGTTTGATGTCATTACTAGTCGTGCATTTGCTTCATTAACTGATTTTGTAGATGCAGCGCAACCCTATATGCATGAGCAGAGTATTATTGCGGCAATGAAAGGTTTGGTTCCAACTGATGAAATGGAACAGATCAAAGAACAGTATTCATGCAAAGTGATTGAGTTGCGTGTGCCGCGATTAGATGAACAACGTCATTTACTTTTACTTCAACGAATTCAATAAAAAATATTAAGGGTAATCATGGCTCAAATTATTGCGATTGCAAACCAAAAAGGTGGCGTGGGAAAAACCACAACAGCCGTTAATCTTGCTGCTTCTTTGGCGATTTTGAAGAAACGTGTCTTATTGGTTGATATGGATTCTCAAGGTAATGCCACTATGGGGTCTGGCGTTCAAAAGAATGACTTACTTTACTCGATTACCGATGTGTTGTTGGGTGAAGTGCCAATTGAAACAGCAATTCAGAAAGCTGACGTTGGTTATAAAGTTTTAGGTGCAAATCGTGAACTTGCTGGCGTTGAGTTAGCAATTGCCGAGCAAGAAGGGCGAGAGTTTATTCTCAAAAATGCGTTACAAGAAGTAGATTCAGCATTTGATTATATTATTGTAGATTGTGCACCAAGCCTAAGTTTGATAACTGTGAATGCTTTGGCTGCGGTCAATGCTGTAATTATTCCGATGCAGTGTGAATATTATGCTTTGGAAGGTTTGGCAGATTTGACACAAACAATTGATCGTATACAAAAAGCCCTGAATCCAAACTTGGAAATTGTAGGGGTATTACGTACGATGTATGATGCTCGTAACGCTTTAACCCGTGACGTGTCTGCTGAGTTAGAGCAATATTTTGGTAAAAAGTTATACGAAACGGTGATCCCTCGGAATATTCGTTTGGCTGAAGCACCAGCACATGGCTTACCAGTGATTTATTTCGAAAAAAGCTCAAAAGGTGCAGTTGCATATTTGAATTTAGCTGCAGAAATGTTGAAGAAAAGTAAAGTGAAAAAAGGAAGTGCTGTATGAGCATCAAAAAACGCGGATTGGCTAAAGGTCGTGGTTTAGATGCACTATTGGGTTCAATTCAAAAAGAGAAATTGCAACTTGAAGCACAGGCTTTGGATCATGGTCAACTCAAGCAAATTGATGTCAATTTACTGAAACGTGGCGAATATCAGCCACGCCGTTTTATTCAAGAACAAGATTTACAGGAACTTGCTTCATCAATTGAGAAGCATGGCGTAATGCAACCGATTGTGATTCGTCCAGTAGATGATGAACAACACCCTTATGAGATTATTGCAGGTGAACGCCGTTGGCGTGCTGCCCAATTAGCAGGTTTGGCTGAAATTCCAGCAATTGTACGTGACTTAAATGACCAAGTCGCAATCGCATTGGCGTTAATTGAAAACATTCAGCGACAAGATCTCAATCCAATTGATCAAGCGGTAGCTTTGCAGCGTTTCCATGATGAATTTGGTTTAAGTCATCAAGAAATCGCGGATACAGTAGGTAAGGCTCGTACTACGGTGAGTAACTTATTGCGGTTATTAAGTTTGGCTGATCCAATTAAGGACTTAATGCAACAAGGTCAACTTGATATGGGACATGCTCGTGCCATTCTGACCCTAAAAGCGAAAGAGCAAATGGATGTTGCTAAAATCGTAATTGAAAAAGCATTATCAGTGCGTCAGACTGAACAGTTAGTACGTGAGTGGAGTGAACCAAAGCCTGAAAAGGAAAAGGTGCAGGTTTCTCCTGATATTGAACAATTGACTCAGAAACTATCGGAACGTTTTGGAGCAAATGTTAAAATTGACCATAACCCAAAAGGTAAAGGAAAAATGGTCATTCATTATCACTCATTGGATGAGTTGGATGGAATTTTAAATATTTGTTTACCTAACTAATATTTAAGGTGCGTCCTTTTATATTTTAAATATTATTGGGGAATAATATGTGGGAACTTGTGAAAGCGGGTGGTTGGTTAATGCTACCGCTTATTCTTTCATCAATTTTTACGGTTGCTATTACAATTGAGCGATATATTCGCTTAAGACGGTCACAAGTTTTACCTCAAGCATTACTGGTTCAAGGCTCAAATGTGGATAATGTTATTTCACATTTAGAGCAAGAAGACGTTGTAAAAAGTCCGTTAGGTCGTATTTTAAAAGCTGGTTATGATCATCAAGATCAAGGTGAGCAGTTTGCGCGTGCACAAATGGAAGCAACAGCTTCGCAAGAAATCAGCTATCTAGAAAAAAATATTAACTTTTTAGGTACATTGAGCGCGATTGCACCCTTGCTTGGTTTGTTAGGAACAGTACTTGGTATTATTGAATCGTTTTTAGTGATTGATATCGGTTCTGTTGGAAATGCAAGCATGATGATGCCTGGTATCTCTAAAGCATTGATTACTACGGCTGTAGGTATGCTGATAGCGATTCCAGCAATGATTGCTTATCGTTATTTTCAACGTGTACTACATGAATATATTGCTGAGTTAGAACAACAATCAACATTATTTCATGCTGCACTTTTCTACAAAAAAGCACCTCATGTGCAACAAAATCGCCGTGCAAGCTGAGCATAGGTGACATTATGAAATTTAAACGTTCTCAAGTTGAAGATATTCATATCAATTTGACGCCAATGATTGACTGTATGTTATTCATTTTGGTGTTTTTATTATTATCTACCACATTTAGTCAGCAAAGCCGTATAAATCTTACTTTACCAGATGCTCAAGGTGTTCCACCTAAACAATTCGATCACAAAATTGAAATCATGGTAGACTCCACGGGACATTATTCTGTGAATGGTCAAGCATTATCGACCAAAGATAGTGCCGATCTCAGTACTGCGATTAAACAGGCTGCACAGGATCGTCGTGATTTTATGTTTATTATTGCAGCTGATGCAAAAGCAAAACATGAAGATGTGATTCGTGTAATGGATGTGGCAGGTCAACTCGGCTTTGTTAATGTCAATATTAGCACCAAAGTTCCAACTAGAGGTTTTACTGAGTGAATCAGGATTTTAAGGTTTATGTCCGTTTAATATCATATTTAAAATCTTATTGGGGCGTTGCCTTATTCGTCTTACTTGGTTTTGGAATCAACGCTGCGACAGAGGTTTCTGTCGCAAAGTTATTGAAATATATTATTGATGCAATCCAAAATGGTAGTCGCGAAAATTTAGATTGGTTCCCAGCCTTAATTGTCTTACTTATGTTTTTCCGTGGCCTTGGTTTGTTCTTAGGTGGATACTTTTCAGCAGTTATTTCACGTAGTTTGGTATTTAGTATTCGTCAAGAAGTTTATGCTAAATTACTGCGCTTACCTGCGCAATATTATCTTGATAACAGTGCAGGTCATATCAGTGCAAAATTGATGTATAACGTCGAACAACTCACAGCAGCATCATCTGAATCTCTACAAACATTAGTTAAAGATGGTTTAATTGTTATTGGTTTGTTGAGTTATTTACTCTATACCAACTGGCGTTTGACTCTATGTATCGTGGTTTTCATGCCTTTCATTGGGATATTGGTCAGAATCGCATCTAAGAAAATGCGTAAGTTGTCAATTCAAGTGCAAAACACGATGGGCGATGTGAACCATGTGGTACAAGAAACGATTAATGGAAACTCGGTGGTTAAAAGTTTTACTGGTGAGATTTTTGAGCGGCAACGTTTTTACAAATCTTCTGAGGAAAATCTTCGTCGTGGCCTAAAAATGGTTGTGGTGCAGAATATTAATAGCCCGATCATACAATTACTATTGTCTATGGCAATGGCAATTATTTTATGGTTAGCGCTTCGCCCACAGGTTTTAGGTGACACCTCAGCAGGAGAGTTTGTTTCCTACATTACTGCGGCAGGTCTGATCTCTAAACCAGTGAAGAATTTAACTGATATTAATGAGAAACTTCAGCGTGGTTTAGCAGCAGCACATTCGGTATTTGAACTACTTGACATGCCAGAAGAAGAAAATAATGGTCAGCTTAAGCCGGTTTTGAAAGGCAATATTAAATTTGATCATGCTAATCTGCGTTATACAGATGGTACGCATGCAATTAAGGATTTTTGTCTAGATATTGAAGCAGGTCAGACCATTGCTTTGGTTGGTCGATCTGGTGCAGGGAAAACCTCATTAGTAAATATGCTGCCGCGTTTTCAAGAATTAAGTGAAGGGCAAATTTATTTTGATGATATTCCTGTACAAGAGATAGAGCTTTCTTATCTTCGCTCACAAATTGCGACAGTCAATCAACAGGTTGTGCTATTCAATCGTTCAGTGCGTGACAATATTGCTTATGGTCAGCTTCAGGATTCAAGTGATGAGCAGGTAGTTGCAGCTGCAAAAGCTGCTTTTGCGCATGACTTTATTATGAATTTGCCACAGGGTTACGACACAATACTTGGTGCGCAAGGTTTAAATCTTTCAGGCGGTCAGCGTCAACGTATTGCGATTGCCAGAGCAATCTTAAAAGATTCTCCAATCTTAATCTTAGATGAAGCGACCAGTGCGCTTGATAATGAGTCTGAATACTTCATCCAACAAGCTTTTGATGAAGCGATGCAAGGTCGTACGACGATAGTAATTGCGCACCGTTTATCTACAGTTGAAAATGCAGATCTTATTGTGGTAATGGACAAAGGACAAATTATCGAGCAGGGTACACATACTGAGTTGCTAGATAAACATGGCATGTATTATCAATTGCATCAACGTAATTTTGAGGAAAATTAATAATGTCTATTGCGCAACACGTACAAGATGCTTGGAATAAAAAAGCGTCGTGGTTGATCGTGTTGCGTCCTTTATCATTATTGTATCGCTTAATTTTTGAATTAAATAAAACCTTATATACGGTTGGTCTTAAGAAAAAATACACTGCCCCAATTCCTGTGATGATTATTGGTAATATTACGGTTGGAGGAAGTGGGAAAACACCTTTATTAATTCAGCTCGTTAAATATTTACAGCAACAAGGTGTTCGTGTTGGTGTAATTAGTCGAGGATATGGTGGCAAAGGACCTTTTCCAGTTTTGGTGAATGCTTTGTCTGAACCAGATATTGCTGGTGATGAGCCGTGCCTAATCGTTCAATCTACTCATGTACCCATGGCGGTTGGGCCAAATCGTCAAGCATCAATTGAATTATTGTTGAAATCTGAAAAACTCGATTTAATTATTAGCGATGATGGTTTGCAGCATTGGGCATTAGCACGTCAAATTGAATGGATTGTTCTAGATCAAAATCGTGGTTTGGGGAATGAAAAGTTGTTGCCTGAAGGGTATCTACGTGAGCCTAAATCGCGCTTAAATAGAAGTACGGTCATTGAACATACTAAAATTGCTCAATCACAAAGGAATATGCATTTAGCGATTGGTCAGCCATATCTGTTAAATTTAAATACAGATTTAAATTTATTTGATCCAAATCAGTATTTTAATGTGGTTGTTGGTATTGGCTTCCCACAACGATTTTATCAAACTTTAAATCAATTGAATGTGAAGCAATATCAAACACATGAGTTTGCTGATCATTATGATTATCAGATCGATGATCTCACCTTCAATAATCAAGATGCAATTATTACCACAGAAAAAGATGCGGTAAAGCTTAAGGTTTTATTGAAACAATACCCAGAATTTAATATTCCGATTTGGGTTGTGCCTGTTGAAGCGGTTTTATCTGCAGACTGTTATGATTTATTGAAACAACAATTGCAACAAGTCGGTATCCAATTTTCTTAGAGTTCTAACATGAAACATATTGTCATTCCTGCTCGTTTTGCGAGTTCACGTTTACCTGCAAAACCACTTTTGCTTATTCATGGTCGCCCAATGATTTTACGTGTGGTAGATCAAGCGAAGAAAGTTGCAGGTTTTGATGATTTATGTGTTGCGACTGATGATGAGCGTATTGCAGAAGTGTGTCGTTCGGAAGGAATTGATGTGGTTTTAACCAGTGCCGATCATCCGTCAGGCACAGATCGTTTGAGTGAAGTTGCTCGTCTAAAAGGCTGGGCAGAAAACGATATTATTGTCAATGTACAGGGTGATGAACCATTACTTCCTGCTCAATTGGTTCAACAAGTTACTCAGCTTTTAGTTGATCAACCGCATTGCTCAATGTCTACTTTATGCGAGCCTATTCACGCATTAGATGAATTCCAGCGTGACAGTATCGTCAAAGTCGTGATGAGTAATTGTAAAGAAGCATTATATTTTAGTCGAGCAACTATTCCTTATGATCGTGATGGTGCAAAATTACAGAAGCCAAAGCTGCATGATCGTGCTTTTCGTCATCTGGGTTTATATGCATATCGTGTGAAATTGTTGCAAGAATATGTGACATGGGAACAAGGCAATCTTGAAAAATTAGAAAGTCTTGAACAATTACGCGTATTAGAAAATGGTCATCGTATTGCGATCGATATTGCTGAAGCCAATCTGCCTCCGGGTGTAGATACACAAGCTGATCTAGAGCGTCTAAATGCGCTACCAGTAAGTTTATTTGAATAATTATGATGAGTATGCAGTTAACAACCGTTTATCCTTGGCACAAGCAGACATGGGCGTTGTTGACAACGCGTTTTCCCGATATAGGTCATGGTTTACTTTTTTATGGTAAACATGGCTGCGCGAAACATCAATTTACTGAGCGTTTTGTGGCATGGGTCTTATGTTTAAACAAACAAGCCGAACAAGCTTGTGGTGAATGTACAAGTTGTCTTTGGTTGAAGTCTAATACACACCCTCGCTATGTCCATATCACCACAGATGAAGAAAATAAAAAGCAAAATGCCAAGATAAAAATCGAAAAGATTCGTGATTTATTGCCATTTGTTCAGCAGACTGGTGATGGATGGCGAGTCGTTGTGATTGAGCCAGCGGAGGCTTTGAATATAGCATCCGCAAATGCATTGCTAAAGACTTTAGAGGAACCTGGAGAAAGGGTTATTCTGATTCTATTGGCGGATCATTACTTGAAATTAACAGCAACGATTCGAAGCCGTTTGCAGCATTTCGCTTTAGACCGTCTAGATACCCAAGATGCACAAAAATTTATTCAGCAGCAAATACCGAATATCTCAGCTGAACACATTGATTTGTTGCTTAATCTCGCAAATGGCATGCCATTGACTGCCGTTGAAATTAATCAGAGCGATTGGTTGCATAAAAGAGATTTATTCTTGAAAGATTGGTTTAAGTTGGTCTTAGAAAAAAATATGCCTTTAAGTTATTCAAGCAAGTGGTCGAAAGAGTTGAGTTTCTCTGAATTTATGACAATGTTTGAATATTTGTTGGCGGATTTAGTCGCTATAAAATTAAATCAATCTTTGAGAAATAAAGACTTAGATTTAACACAGCTTGCACAGCTTTATGACTTGGAAAGCTTATTTCAAATTTATTCTGACCTGCAACAGAAAAAATTGATGGTTGAGCAAAATGTACAAACACAGTTGGTACTAGATCAGTTGTTTATTCAATTGATGCATGTGGTTTAGATAGGGTATTAAAATCTTTTATGTTGATTGAATGCTTGATTTTGTAATAGCCAAAAAGCATTTGCTTTCGATATGGTGATCACCTATGGAATCGTGATTCATCGAAGGTTATATTTGTTTAAATAAAAACCATTTTTGTTTGTTTTCGAACAGTTTTCCTCAAACATTATTTGTTGTTTGTCGGATTGTTTCCTATAATTAAAATAGCAGCAATTCTAGTTTTTTAAATTGACGGTAGAAAATATTGAATTTGAGAGGCATGTAAATATGCTTAAAAATTTACTAATGCTATGAAAATATAGATATTTCAAACTATTTGTATTTGACAGGGGAATGTTATGCAACCACAAATGATGGGCGGAATTATACAGGTCAATATTCCTGATAAAGCAACTTTGCAATCAAGTTATATGCCTTTTGTGCAAGGTGGCGGTTTATTTGTTTCCACGAAACAAGCCGTAAAAATGGGACAGGAAGTTTTTGTTTTAGCGACTTTACCAGAGCAGTCACAAAAAATCCCATTAACGGGTAAGGTGATTTGGATTTCGCATAAACAAACACATTTTAAACCACAAGGTTTTGCAATTCAGCTTGCTGGTGAAAAAGGTGTGTATTACAAAAATGAAGCTGAGAAATTATTGGCTGGTTCAAAAGCGATGGATCGCCCAAGTTTTACAATGTAAGTGATAGGAAATAAGCGTGTTTGTTGATACCCATTGTCATTTAACGATGTTAGATCTGAGTCCTTACGATGGGAGTTTAGATCAAGCGCTTGCCCAAGCTCGCCTTGCAGGTGTTTCAAAATTTATGGGCATCTCAGTTGATTTGGATGATCATATTAAATTGGCTGAAATCGCCTCTCAACATGATGACGTGGGTTATTCTGTAGGTGTTCATCCATGCGAGGATGATCATATTATGGCGCGAGCAACAACAGACTACCTCGTAGAGCTAGCACAGTCTGATAAGGTATGGGCATTAGGGGAAACAGGTTTAGATTATTATCACAGTACAGATTTTATTGCAGAACAGAAACGATGTTTTGCCCGTCATATTCATGCATCAAAAATTGTAAAAAAACCTGTGGTTGTGCATACACGATCAGCCAAACACGATACCGTCGATATTATAAGAGCAGAGCAGTCCACACATGGTATTTTGCATTGTTTCACCGAAGATTGGGAAACAGCGAAGGCTGTTTTAGATTGTGGTTACTATATTTCTTTTTCTGGTATTGTTTCATTCAAAAATGCACAAGAATTACGTGATGTAGCTAAACAAGTGCCGCTTGATCGGTTGTTAATTGAAACGGATAGCCCATATTTAGCACCTATGCCTTATCGGGGTAAAACCAATGAGCCTAAATATGTGCCTTATGTTGCAAAGGCATTAGCGGATGTATATAACAAGTCAGTTGAAGAAATAGGTATGATTACCACACAGAATTTTGAGAATCTTCTTCGTTTGAAGTAAACGGTTTAGTTGTATTAGCAAAGAGAGTTATCACGTGAAAATGGATCGCCAAGCTCAGTTTAGAGCACGAGAAGCCTTAATTTTTCAGATCGCTGAGCAACTCCTATTAGAAAATGGTGAAGCAGGCATGACTTTGGACGCTTTAGCGGCGGAATTAGATCTTGCTAAAGGCACATTATATAAGCACTTTCAGAGCAAAGATGAATTGTATATGTTGCTGATTATTCGTAATGAACGAATGCTGCTTGAAATGATTCAGGATACAGAGAAAGCTTTCCCTGAGCATCTAGCTTTTTTCATGCTACATCATTTACATCATCCTGAACGTACTGCTTTATTTCATCAAATTGAAGAACGCCTCTCTACGACGGGTCAAGGTATTCAGTTATTATTTAGTGAATTGTATAAAGTTCGTCGTCAACGTTTACGTATTATCATTCGTATGACAGAAAGTTATTTATTAGATATAAATAGCACGATGACAACGCGTGATTATTTGGCTTCGATTTGGTCTCTGACTTATGGTGCAGCAGTTATTCTGAATTCGAGCTTTTATCAGCGTTATTTAGGTTCACGTGATAGTTTACGTGTGGCTTATATTGATCAAGCTTTAGGTTTGCCAAAACAAATTGAATATTTAGCGAATGGCTGATAAATAAAATGAAATCACCACATAGATTACAACAAGGTTTTACCCTCATTGAGATCATGGTGGTGATTGTAATCATGACGATTATGACATCTTTGGTTGTTCTGAATATTGGTGGTGTAGATCAACGTCGAGCGATGCAAGCCAGAGAAATGTTTATACTTGATTTAAAAAAGATTAATAAAGAATCAACGGATCAAGCTAAAGTTTTTGCCTTAAATACTCAAAATGCGACTGACGTTGCACCATTTCGCTATAATTTGTTTGAATATCATGATCAGAGCCATGAGCAAATTCAGCAAGCTGATCGGACTTGGCAGCCGTATAAAGAGTTTAAACTTCGAGAGCTACCGACTAGCGTATCTTTTAGTATTCAAACTTTAAATGCTGAAGAATATCGAAAAGCGAGAAATGAGGACTTGTTAGGTGGTAAAGCACCGCAACTCATATGGTTTGGCAATGGTGAAGTTAAGCCTGTCCGTATTCAATTTTATTATGAGCAACAGCCAATTGGACATGAGTTTGAAATAGATCATTTGGGTAAAATAAATGAAGAAGATTAAAGCATTTACCCTGTTGGAAGTAATGGTTGCTTTAGCGATATTTGCTGTCGCTGCAATTGCATTAACAAAAATTGCCATGCAATATACACAATCTACATCGAGTGCGATTTTGCGAACAAAAGCACAGTTCGTTGCAATGAATGAGGTTGCAATGATGGAAATGAATCAAGAGTGGTTAGATGGAACGCAATCGAAACAGGTGACTTCTCAAGGTGAGACTTGGCAGATTGATAAAAAAGCACAGGCTACAATTAGTCCCAAAATACAACGTATCGAATTACAAGTAAGTTTATTTAATACTGAGCAAGGTAAAGTTGAAGCGGGCATCACCAATATGGTGTTTTTTAATTATCCAGCAAAAGCTAAAACATGATGAAAATTAAAAAGGGTTTTACCCTTGTTGAATTGCTGGTTGCAATTGCTATTTTTGCCGTACTTTCAATGCTTGGTTGGAAAGTTTTTGATTATCTATTAAAAGTCAAAGATCGTAATGCAGAGCATGAAACACATTTATTTGCGTTACAAGATGCCTATCAGCAGATTCTAAGAGATAGTCTGCAAATTATTCCATTAACGGCAAATGATGGTCGACAATTACAAGCCGCTTTGGTGCTAAATGATCGTGGTTTTATGTTTAGTAAAGCAGGAGTGTCCGATCCGTTGAAACAAGGTTTGTCACCTTATGAACGTATAGAATATCGCTACGATTCAACACAGAAAAAAGTTTATCGACTCAAATATTCAAATCTAAATATTCCAAATCGGGTACAACCCATCTCAAGTACCTTATTAGAAAATGTAGATCAATTTAAAGTGGTCGTGATGAATCCACAGGAACTGACACAATGGCCTGAAAATATTGGTGATCCTAATAATATTAATGAGTTAAAAAGATTACCATTAGGCATAAAAATACAGCTTAGTGTTGCAGGTACGGATTACGAGTGGATTTATAGTCTACTGAATGCAAATCAATTGTTGGGAAATAACTCACCACCATGAAAAACTATTCATCTCAGCGTGGCGTAGCTTTATTAACGATTTTAGTCATGGTTGCTTTAGCAACGATTTTGGCTGCAACAATTGCAAAACGACAAACCAATACCGCTGAAAATACGGGCTATTTGATGCGTCAGGATCAATCGTTATTGTACGCAAAAAGTGCAGAAGCTTTTTTTTCAGAGTTACTCATTCAAGATAGCGATAATGGTAGCAGCATTGACCATTTACAGGAAAACTGGGCAAAACCGATGCCACCATTTCCTGTAGAAGATGGATCAGTCTCAGGAAAACTACAAGATGAGTCAGGGAAGTTTAATCTGAATAATTTGGTTAAGGCTGATGGCAATCAAGTTGATGATTCTGCTCGACGTTGGTTTGAAAAGTTATTGCAACGCGTAGGTCTGCCTGCTGAACTCAGTCAAGCTGTGATCGATTGGCAAGACACAAATGATGAAGTGACTGGCGCAATGGGTGCGGAGAGTAGCTATTATCAAGGACTGGATCCTGCATATTTAACGCCGAATACCAAGTTTCATAGTATAGAAGAATTAAAACTTGTACGAGGTTTTGAAGGCAAAAACTACGATTTGATCAAACCTTATGTCACGGCATTACCTGAACAGACTAAGCTGAATATGAATACAGCACCTGCATTACTATTAGCCAGTATTGATCCTAAAGTAGATGTCAAAGCTATCGAACAACAATTAAAAGTCAAGGAAACTGAGTTAGCACATTTTAATAATGTAGGTGATTTATGGAAATTAAGTGCTTTTTCTGGGATTGATGAGCAGAGTAAAACCGACGCTGCATCTTTATTAGATAGTAAGTCAAATTATTTTACGGCTCAAATTGAAGTGGTTCTAAGTGAGCGTAAGCGCCAATTTACGAGCTTAATGATGAGAAAAGATAAACAAGTGATTGTGTATTCAAGAAGTCTTGCACCATTCTAGTCTTTGTATAGATTGGATTATTGAATAGTCACAAGGCTTAAAATCAATCCCACCGATGATTTTTTTGCTTTATAATAAAATTTGTTTGCAGATATAGATCAGCTTGGTGCATGTTAATTCGTAAATTATTTAAGTTTGAAAATGCTCATATTGTACGTAATTGTACATCAGATCGCTGTAAGCGTTCGATTCACGGGCATAGTTATAAAGTTGAATTACTGTTAAAAGCCTCAAGATTAGATCATGGCCAAATGGTCTATGATTTTGGTTTATTAAAAGGTGTTATTAAAGAGCTTTTTGACAGTTTTGACCACGCAATTTGTTATTGGCAAAAAGATGATCCTGAATATATTCAAGCGTGTAAAACTTTTAGTGCACGTTGGGTTGCCTTGCCAGTTTCACCATCAGCTGAACAGTTTTCAAGGATTTTCTTTTATCTAGCGCAACAGGTGCTCGCTTCAACCACAACACAGAATGGTGAGGGTGATGTTGAGGTCTATTCAGTGATCGTGCATGAAACTGATACAGGTTACGCACAAAGTTTCTTAGAAGATATTGAAAATGAGCAAATGGGTTTGCTTAACCTAGACCAAATTATTTTTTCAGAGCAAGTACAAGTCGAGTGGAGCGATCCTCAAATGTATGAAAATCTGAAAAATGGAATTAAATTCCAAAATCCAAATGTAGAGTTACAAGTTAACATTTAGGTCAGCAAGATTTAAATGTTGGAGTCGTTATTTCAAGGAATGTTGATGCAATTTACTGAACAGCAGCAGGAAAAACTTAATAAAGTTCAGTTGGACGAGTCATGGAAAATCTCTTTGTCAGAATTTCTACTCAGTCAGAAAATGGATCATTTAAGAGAGTTTCTACAGCAACAAATCCTTGCTCAGAAAACGATTTATCCACCTAGCAAGCAAATTTTCAATGCATTGAATACAACCCCGTTACAGGATGTAAAAGTCGTGATATTGGGTCAAGATCCATATCATGGCCCTAATCAAGCCAATGGTCTAAGCTTTTCTGTACAAAGAGGGGTTGCATTACCACCATCTTTGCGTAATATTTTTCATGAATTACATACTGATCTCACAGTGCCGATTTCACGTCATGGGGATTTAAGTAAATGGGCTGCTCAAGGGGTATTGCTATTAAACAGTGTACTCACTGTTGAAGCAGGACAGCCAACTTCTCATCAAAAACAAGGCTGGGAAGAATTTACTGATGCTGTAATTGATGTGTTAAATGAACAGCGTGAGCATGTTGTGTTTATCTTATGGGGTACTTATGCACAACGTAAAGGACAGCGCATTGATCGAAATAAACATCTAGTGTTAACAGCAGCTCATCCATCACCGCTTGCTGCAAACCGAGGTGGTTTTTTTGGCTGTAAAGTATTTTCTAAAACAAATCATTATTTGAAACAACATGGCATTGAGCCAATAGACTGGCAACTGGACGCATAATGACTTCTCCCGATTTAAATAGTTATCACCCAGATTTAATCATCGAAAACGCTAAAAATGGTTGGCGTATTGTTCGTTTAAATCGACCAAAATCTTTACATGCACTTGATGAGTCAATTGTGAGCGCTTTATTGAAAGTATTTGAATATTTTCATGAAGATGACAGTGTTAAAGCAATTTGGTTTGATTCAACCACACCGAAAGCATTTTGCGCAGGTGGTGATGTTCGTAAACTCCGTCAACTTGTCATTAATAATGAAGTAGATACGGCAAACAAGTTCTTTGAACAAGAATATGCGCTTGATTTATTGCTTCATAACTATGCTAAGCCAATCGTGGTTTGGGGTGAAGGTTATGTTATGGGTGGTGGTTTAGGCTTATTCATGGCTGCGCCATTTCGTCTGGTCACACCTTACTCACGTCTTGCAATGCCTGAAATCAATATTGGTCTCTATCCTGATGTAGGGGGGAGTCGTTTCCTTGCAGATCGTGGTCAAATTGGGCTGTTTACAGGTTTAACGGGTTCAATCATGACTTCAGCTGGTGCTTTTAGCATTGGTTGGGCAACTCATATTTGTGAAGCACAGCGAGATAATGTTCTTCAAAAAGTTTTGAATGTGGATTGGAATCATTATCCTGCGGGTGCTTTCCGTGCAATCGATGATACTTTAAATAGTCTACATCGCCCTGTATCATCAGGTCCGTTACAAAATTCAATCGATGTGATTCATAGCGTATGTCGTGGTCAAAGTTTTGAGTATGACTATCAAGCGATTATTGGTTTGAGTGATGCAAGTAGTGATTGGTTACGTCAGGCAAGTGAGAATCTGCAAAAAGGTTCTCCAAGTACTGCTGCGATTACATGGTTGCTATGGCAATGGGGTAAGCAAGGACATGCTTGGGATGAAGTTTTTGCACTAGAATCACAAATCTCTGATTGGAAAATCCGCCATCCAGATTTTGTTGAGGGTGTCCGTGCACGTTTAGTTGATAAAGACTTATCACCAGAATGGAAAGCAGCGGAAAAGATTACATTGAAAGATATTTTATCTGATTGTGCTCCAGTAACTACAATTGATAGTTGGAATGCTTTATTAAGACAATATGGTGTTATTGCTTAAAATCGATGAGTATAGACGTCACAATTTCAGAAAACTTTAATGATGAATATTGGATGCAGTTTGCTTATGAGCAAGCTGCACTAGCTGCTTCGCAGGGTGAAATTCCTGTTGGAGCGGTGATAGTGAGTCAAGAGAAAGTTATTGGTGCTGGTTATAATGCACCAATTAAACAATCTGATCCTACCGCTCATGCTGAAATTCAAGCTTTACGTGCAGCCTGTCAATCATTGAATAACTATCGTTTACCAGATGATGCCATATTATATGTGACGCTTGAACCTTGTACGATGTGTGTTGGTGCACTCATTCATGCTCGTGTCAAAAAAGTAGTGTTTGCTACGACAGAGCCTAAGGCTGGTTCGTTGGTCAGTGCTCGACAATTATTAGAAAATGGCTATTACAATCATAAATTCGTATTTGAACAAGGTTGTATGCAAGCTGAATGTTCATTGCAATTAAGTGAATTTTTTAAACAAAGACGAGAAGAAAAAAAGAAAACTCGGCTATTAAAAACGTCCTTAAATGATTAAAAATGTCTCATTAGTTGTGGCAAACTATGCCTCCGAAGATTTTAGCTAAATCAAAAAGGCAAAGTTATGCGTAACGCAATCACCATACAAAAAGAATTCAACGCACCAATTTCTGAAGTTTTTGACTTATTGTCAAAGCACGCAACTTATAGTAAAGCATTTGCTCCTTTACAAGTTGTACGTGTAAAAGATTCTGCTGATCCTCAGCGTCCAGATGGAATCGGTTCAATTCGCCGTATGGGCTTTGGACCAATCAAGCCTCTTCAAGAAGAAATCACATTACTAGAAGAGAATAAGCGTATTGAATATAAATTGATTAATAATCCTTTGGTTAAACACCATCTCGGGCAAATTGATTTTAAAGAAATCACACCGTTTATTACTTTAGTGACTTACAAGATTGAATTTACAGCAAAAGCGCCTTTTGTAAGTAAATTAGTTCTTGCACAACTCAAAGCAGCGATTACACTAGGTTTTTCAAAATTAGCGAAGTCAGTTGCTTCATAAGAGACGGGAATGACAGTTCATATTATTACGATTGATGGTCCTAGTGGTTCTGGTAAAGGGACCTTGGCAGCCAAAATAGCTGCTTATTATGGTTTTAATCTATTAGACTCTGGTGCTTTATATCGTTTACTCGGGCTGTCATTATTTCAACGTGGCTTACTTGATCAAATCGACTCTAATTTAGGTCAATGCGTTGAATACGCAACGAATTTAGATATTGAATTTAAAACGACTGAGGCTGCGACCCTTGTTTTACTAGAAGGTGTAGATGTCACAAATACCATTCGTACTGAACAGGTCGGAGAATATGCCTCTAAAGTTGCAACTGTTCCTGAATTAAGAAAAGCATTATTTGCGCGCCAACGTGCATTTATTCAAGCCCCTGGTTTGGTAGCTGATGGACGAGATATGGCGACATCAATTTTTCCAGAGGCTCAAGCTAAAATATACTTAACAGCATCGGCTGAATCTCGAGCAGAGCGTAGAGTAAAACAGTTGCAGGGTATGGGTCTTGATGCTAAAATAAGCGACATTTTATCTAACATACAGGCTAGAGATAAGAGAGATATGGAGCGAGCTGTTGCTCCGCTCAAGCCAGCTGAAGACGCGTATATCATTGATAGTTCTACAATAGGCATCAATGAAGTATTTCAGTTAATGGTGAACTATATCGATAGCCGTATTCAATAGATAGACCATTTTATTTTCAGTTGAAGCATTGCTTGATCAGATTTTTTGGACAATGTAACAACTTAACTAAACCGGCCTTGTCTGATCCAAGACCGCGGACTTTATCAGGTATATCATGACCGAATCTTTTGCAGCCCTCTTTGAAGAAAGTGAATTAAACCTCAACGTTGAAAAGGGTGCAGTCATCCAAGGTACTGTTGTTAGTATCGATTCTGACTGGGTTACTGTTGACACTGGCCTTAAATCTGAAGGCGTAGTTGACCGTGCTGAATTTTTAAATGAACAACGTGAACTTGAAGTTCAAGTTGGCGATACTGTTGACGTAGTTGTTGAAGCGCTTGACAACGGTATGGGTCAAACAGTTTTATCACGTGAAAAAGCGAAACGTGCTGAAACTTGGACTAAACTTGAGAAAATCTTTGAAGACGGCGAAATCGTTACTGGTGTTATCTCTGGTAAGGTTAAAGGTGGTTTCACTGTTGACATCGGTCCTGTACGTGCATTCTTACCAGGTTCTTTAGTTGACACTCGCCCTATCCGTGACACAACTCACCTTGAAGGTAAAGAGTTAGAGTTCAAAGTAATCAAACTTGATGCTAAGCGTAACAACGTTGTAGTTTCTCGTCGTGCAGTTATGGAAGCTGAATCTTCAGCTGACCGTGAAGCATTACTTGCTCAACTTGAAGAAGGTCAAACAGTTACAGGTACTATCAAGAATCTTACTGATTACGGCGCGTTCGTTGACCTTGGCGGTATCGATGGTCTTCTACATATCACAGATATGGCTTGGAAGCGTATCAAGCACCCTTCAGAAGTTGTTGAAGTTGGTCAAGAAGTTACTGTTAAAGTACTTAAATTTGACCGCGAGCGTAACCGCGTATCTTTAGGTCTTAAGCAATTAGGCGAAGATCCATGGTTAGCGATCATGAGCCGTTACCCTAAAGGTTCTATCGTTAAAGCACGTGTAACTAACTTAACTGACTACGGTTGCTTTGCAGAAATCGCTGAAGGTGTTGAAGGCTTAGTACACGTTTCAGAAATGGACCACACAAACAAAAACATCCACCCATCTAAAGTTGTTCAGATCGGTGACGAAGTTGATGTTATGGTTCTTGAAGTTGATGAAGAACGTCGTCGTATTTCATTGGGTATCAAACAAACTCGTGCTAACCCATGGGAAGAGTTTGCTAAAGCAAATGAAAAAGGCGAAAAAGTTTCTGGTACGATCAAGTCAATCACTGATTTCGGTATCTTCATCGGCTTATCTGGTGGTATCGACGGTTTAGTACATTTATCTGACATTTCTTGGAACGAACAAGGCGAAGAAGCTATCCGTCGTTACAAGAAAGGTGACACAGTTGAAGCAGTTATCTTATCTGTAGACGCTGAAGGTAACCGTATCAGCCTTGGTATCAAGCAATTAAACAGCGATCCATTCAATGATTTCCTAGCTGCGAACGAGCGCGGTGCTTTAGTTAAAGGTACTGTAACTGCTGTTGATGCTAAAGGTGCTACAGTTAAATTAGCTGATGACATCGAAGCAACGCTTAAAGCTTCTGAAATCAACCGTGACCGCGTTGAAGATGCAACTAAATTCTTAGAAGTTGGCCAAGAAGTTGAAGCGAAGATCATCAACGTTGATCGTAAATCTCGCTCTATCAACTTGTCTATCAAAGCGAAAGACGAAGCTGAAGAGAAAGAAGCTGTGAACAATGCTCGTCAAGCAGCAGCAGCTCAAGTTTCAGAAGCTAATGGTCCTAAGACTATTGGTGATTTGATTAAAGCTCAAATGAAGTAATTTGTTAAAAGGTACATTTCTTGTAACAGAGATGTACCTTTTTATACAAAAATACTGCAAACGGTAGCGTAGTATCGATGTACTGCGCTACCGTTTTGTATTTAAACAGGTTATTATTAAAATATTGAAAAGTAGCAATAATTAAAGAGGTCAACGATGACTACTGACGCACTTAACAAATCTGATTTGATTGAACGGATTGCCCTTAAAAACCCTCATTTGGCAGAACCGTTGGTCGAAGATGCAGTTAAAATTATGATTGATCAAATGATTGAAGCACTTTCGAGTGGCGATCGTATTGAGATTCGTGGTTTTGGCAGTTTTGCATTACATCATCGTGAGCCACGTTTAGGGCGTAATCCTAAAACTGGTAAATCAGTTGATGTTGCAGCAAAAGCTGTACCGCATTTCAAACCAGGTAAAGCACTTCGTGATGCAGTAAACGAGACTTTTGATTAATAAAAAATTGAGGTGTTCATGCGTTATATTCTTATAGCATTACTCATCGCCATTTTTGGTTATTCACTTGCTCTAGTTTTACAAAATCCAGCAGAATTAGAAGTAAACCTATTGTTTACTCAAGTTCCTGCAATGCGTTTAGGTTTATTGCTTTTATTGACTTTGGCATTAGGTGTCGTGGTCGGTTTGCTTCTAGGTGTTCAAGTATTTCGTGTTTTCCAAACGAATTGGGAAATTAAACGATTACGTAAAGATATTGACCACCTCAGAAAAGAGCAGATCCAACTTGCTCAGCAAGCAGCCGCAGAAGCTGCTGCAAGCGTAAGACATGAAAAAACTGTTTTAGATGTTTATCCGAATGATAAGATTTAATAGTTGAATTGCTATTTAGTATTGAAAATGGCTATTTCACAATTGAAGTAGCCCTTTTAGTTTTTGATTAAAAAACACTTAATTAATTTTAATTTCATTTTTCAAGTTCAATTCAAGCTGATCCATAAATTGATTAAAAGCATTAAAACTTTTTTCTACTACGATTAATGCAGTTTCATTCATTTCTCGCGTTATAGGCATGTTTTCAAAAACGTTTGATTCGAGACCAAGTCTATTAATTCGTAAGATAGTTTACGGCTAGGTGACATGTCATCACACCAAATAAATCTAAGGGTGTTGGTAAGTTCTTCTTTATTGTTGAGCTCGAGTGTTTTTAGGTCATGCAAATACCAAGGCCAATGATTAGCATCCTCTTTACAGTGAACATTGATTGCTTCTTCATATTCATTCTGTGGAAAATTAAAGGGCTGTACATATTTATTTAAATCCGCAAAGCTCATTATAAAGTGAGTAAGATTGGGCAAGAGTTTTAAGCGTTGTTGTATGGGTATTTCTTGATTTTTCAAAATCTTAAAAAATGATGGTGACTAAATTGATGCCTTTTTATGCCTATTGCAGTTTTAATCGTTTTTAATTTATTTTAAGATTAAAATTTAATAAAATTTTACTATTTGGTATGTTTTAGTTCTGTTGTTGCAACTTAAATGTAAGAAGTAAAAATGTGTTGAATGAAATTTTACACTTAAATTAAAACCTATTTATAATAGCGACTTTGAATCAACTGGGAAGAAACGCTCTTGAGTATCATTGTTGCACTAGATGCAAAAAGCGAATATGACGCTTTAACGATTGTGGATCAGCTTGATCCTGCTTTATGTCGTGTCAAAGTGGGCAAGGAACTTTTTACTCATGAAGGTCCAAGTGTTGTTAAAACTTTACAAGATAAAGGCTTTGAAGTTTTCCTTGATTTAAAATTTCATGATATTCCGAATACAACTGCTCAAGCTGTTTGTGCTGCGGCAGATCTAGGTGTGTGGATGGTCAATGTTCATGCGTCTGGCGGTCGAAAAATGATGGAAACTTGTGTTGAAAGACTCAAAGCAGGCAATTATCAAACACAACTAATTGCAGTTACTGTGTTAACTTCTATGGGGCGTGAAGATCTACGTGATATTGGTTTAGACATCGAGCCAGTAGAGCATGTCAAACGTTTAGCTAAATTGACTCAAGAAAGTGGTTTGGATGGCGTAGTTTGCTCAGCACAAGAAGCTAAGATTCTTCGTGAAATGTTGAATGCTGATTTTGCATTAGTTACCCCAGGCATTCGTCCAGAAGGGTCAAATGCAGATGACCAAAAACGTATCGTTACACCTAAACAAGCTATGCTTGATGGTTCGACGCATTTAGTGATTGGTCGGCCGATTACAAAGGCTGAACGTCCAACAGAAATGTTGAAGTCAATTTTGGCGTCTATCTAAGTTTATTTAGTGTATAAATACCTTAGAACTTGAGATTTAAGAATAGGCTGATTAATAAAGGCGCAAGAAGCGATAAAATTAATCCGCTCATCATTGCATGTGGTACGTAATGCGTGCCACATGACTGTTTAACCATTGCAAGGGTGACATCCATTGAGGTTGCTCCAGCACTCGAAATCGCTGAACGTGGAAAACGCCAGCCTAGACAATACATAAGAAGAATGGCGAAAATTTCTCTGAAGAGGTCGGTTAATAAGGCAATGCCACCAAGTCGTGCTGAATGTAATTCAGTGAATAGAATGCCAGACATTGAGTACCATCCATATCCCTGAGCTAAAGCCATTATTTCATTTAAGTTAAAGTGATTAGATAAAATTAAATAATTCACGATTGCTGCTAAGCATGAACCAACAAAGGCTGCAGCGGGAACCAATAGTACTTTCCAACTTAACCAACTACGATCAAATTGCGTAAAAGCAAGCTCAATGCCAATCAAAAAGATAAATATGAGTAATAAATACCAACTATTAAATGCAATTTGTAGATTAGATTGAGTGACTAGTATTCCAAGTAAAATCCCTAAACCTAATGCTAGAAATGCTTTAGCGATATTTTTGAGTGCATTGATAAAGAGGTGTAATGAAATTTTTCCTTGTATGCTTTGACGATCAATCAGTTTGTAAGTAATCAGACAGATAAAGAAAGAACCAACTGATGTAGTAAATGCAATTAATAATGCAGGTGGTAATATTGCTGCTGGATCTGAGATATGATTCAAAGCTTGAGTCAGTTCAAAGGCAACACTCATTAATAATAAATAAGAAAAATAGGGTAAAATTTTAAATACAAATTGTTTAATTCGCTGTGATAGTTTTGGGGCGAGAAAATAGCCTAAGCTTATTGCGATAAAAATTTGGAAGATAAGAACAAAAGATTGCATAAAAAAAGCAGGTTACGAATAACCTGCTTATTATGAAGAATTATTGGTTAGGCTGCATTGTTTTTTGCATTTGTTGCTGTATGAATAAAATTATAGTCAGCGACATTTACTTTACGTGTTTCTAACCAATATTTCCAAGTATATGTTGGCCATAATGAGAAGTTTTTACCATCGGCTGCTTGATACCAACTACTGCATCCACCTGCTTGCCAAACTGTTCCTTTGAGTTGTTCCTGCACACGCTCATTAAATTGATCTTGTACCTGTTGTTTAATCTCAACAGCTTGAGAACCTGTTTTATCTACGGTTTGAATCAATTGCAAAATATAATTCACTTGAGATTCAATCATAAAAATAATAGAGTTATGACCTAAAATCGTATTTGGACCTAAGAGTTGGAATAGGTTAGGGAAGTTTTTCGTACTAACACCATAGTAGCTTTCTGCACCATCTTTCCAAGCTTGCTTAAGTTCGATTCCATTACGACCAACACAATCGAAATGCTTTAAGTAAATACGTGGGTCAGTAATGAATCCCGTACCATAAATCAAACAGTCAATTTGGCGTTCTTTACCGTCTTTGGTAATAATGCCGTTAGCTGTAATTTCCTGAACGCCATCAGTAATTAATTCAACATTTTTACGGTTGAACGTTGGGAAGTACTTATTTGAAATCAAAATACGCTTACAACCCATCACGAAGTCTGGTGTAAGTTTTTTAGCGAGCTCTTTGTCTTTGACTTGAAAGCGGATAAATGCTTCTGCAAGCTTTTGACCATATTTCATGATCTGTGGTTGTACGATAGGTACGACACGTGATTCGTTGCTCCAATACAAACGAGTACGATGAATTTGACGATAAATATTTGAAGCTTTAAATAAAGATTTGCTTAATTGTGAATATTTACGTTCATCACGTGGAATGACCCATGCGGCAGTACGTTGGAATACATAAAGCTGTTTCACTTTTTGTGCAATCTCGGGGATATATTGAATTGCACTACCACCAGTACCAATAGAAGCAACAGATTTACCTTCTAAGCTGTATTGATGATCCCATTGTGAAGAATGGAAGACTTTACCTTTAAACTTTTCAATTCCTTTTAAGTGAGGAATTTGTGGAACGTGTAGGGGACCAGAAGCAAAAATAACAAATTGAGCTTCAATGGATGGTTGATCTTTAAAATCTAATGACCAAACATTACGATTTTCATCAAACTCAGCATGAGTAACTTCATGATTGAATTTGCAATAATCTTTTAATCTATATTGCTGAGTAATATCTTGGATATATTCAAAAATTTCATCAGCTTCAGCGTAACGTTTTGACCAATCTGTTTTGGGAGCAAACGAAAGTGAATACATGTGTGATTGAACATCACAGGCAGCACCCGGGTATTGATTTTCACGCCATGTGCCACCAACGTCATTGGTTTTTTCTAAAATTACAAAATCATTCATTTGACTTTGTAATAGTCGAATAGACATTGCTAAACCACCAAAACCTGCACCAATAATTGCAACTTTAGTTTTTTGAATAGCATTTTGGGGTACATCACGCATAGTCCACGCCCTACACATCTAAATTTTATGCAAGTTTAAAGGTTTTGTAGAGATTAAATATGATTGTATAGACGCAAAACCTGATCATTTCGGCAATTCATTTATTCGTATTTTTATAGTACAACGTTAAAGTCTTAGGAATTACATTCGGAATTATGAAGAGATCTATCCTCGGATTGATGTATTTAATTCAAGGCATGCGTCATGTGGGCATTGATGTTGATGCTCGTTTAGCAGACATGGGAATACAAGCCGAAGCTTTAGATCCGAGTTCAATTATTCCAGATGAAATTGAATGGGATATTTTACAGTATATTAGTCAAGATATTTCTCCTGAACAAGGCTTAATCATTGGTCAACATTATGCGCTTGCAGGGTATGGCCCATTCTTGATGCTGCTTGTTACAAGCGATACTTTACATAAAGCTCTGTTAAATGGTGTGCGATTTCAGCAATTGACACATCTGTTTGGTTCATTACAACTAAATATTAAAAAAGATCACATCCATTTTCATTATCAACCAATTGATTTAAATACACATTTAGGATTGTTTCGTGCTCAATGTGAAATCTCAGGTACTTATAAGTTCTTACAAGATATTTTTAAAATGATGGGGCTTGAAATCCCTAATATTCGTATTGAATTACCTTTTAAAGCACCTAAAGAATTAGAATTAATAGTGGCTTATCAAGACTATTATGGTCAGGATGTAAAATTTGAATGTCAGCATGCCTCTTTTATTCTAGAAAATACTGACATTTTAAATATAAAAATACCATCTGCTGATGTTCTTACTTACCGTGTCTATGAAGAAAAATGCCTACAAGATCTGAAGAAATTAGAACGAAGTAGCCGTGCAAAGTTGACCATTTTAGAATATGTCGAGGAATATCTTGAAATGCAAAATGGTGTAATACCTACAATGTCTGAAACAGCATGTGCATTAAAGATTCCTGAGAGGACTCTAAGACATAAATTGCAGCAAATGCAAACAAGTTATAAGGAAATACGCGAAAGGCTCATTAAGCATAAAGCATTAAAGTTTATTGAAAATAGTGCGTATTCAATTGAGCAAGTTGCGGAAATGTTAGGTTATTCTGAACCTGCTGCATTTAATCATGCGTTTAAACGATGGTTTGGTCAAAGTCCAAGACAATATAATCGTAATCATTAAAATGATTAAAAATGGTACATTATGATGTTTAAACTCCATGATAATTAAGCCTAAAATCTAATGCCTTTGGACTTAATGTTCGATATAATTTTCACCAATTAAAATTGTAATAACACCTTATGTTAAATTCTAAACCAGACTCACATAGCACTTCATTTATGCCGATCTCACCTGCGGAGCGTTACGCTCAAGCAATCGAATCAGGTCAATTCATGCCAGATGAAGCTCAGGCTCAGGCAGTGCAAGAGTTGGATCGAGTATGGAAAGAATTACTCACGCGTTATAAAGCATCCAAGAAAGCGTTTCGACGTTTCCGTCGCCAAACCTATCCGAGAGGTGTTTATATGTGGGGCGGCGTAGGACGTGGCAAGACATGGTTAATGGACCAGTTCTATGATGCTGTTCCATTCCGTCGCAAAACCCGTATGCATTTTCATCACTTTATGCAACACGTTCATAAAGAATTAAACAAGCTTTCAGGCCAGCGTAATCCGTTGGATTTGGTGGCTGATAAAATTTATAAAGATGCAGTTGTGATTTGTTTTGATGAATTTTTTGTATCGAACGTGACAGATGCAATGATTCTTAGTGATTTATTCCAGAAGCTGTTTGAGCGTGGCATTACCCTGATTGCAACATCCAACATTGCGCCAGAGGGTTTATATAAAAACGGGATTCACCGTGACCGTTTTATGCCCACGATTGCACTGGTACAGAAAAACTGTGTGGTTTTAAATGTTGATGCAGGCATTGATTACCGTTTACGAGTTTTGAAGCAGGCTCAATTATTCAAACATCCATTGAGTAATGATGCTCAATCATGGATGTATGAACGTTTCCAATCGCTTACACATACTCAAACGCTGTCTAATACACCCATCATGATTAATAATCGTGTGGTTGAGACGCTGGGGCATACAGAAGATGTATTGTGGTGTGAATTCTCAGAATTATGCTTCAAGCCACGTAGCCCAGCAGACTTTATTGAAATTGCCAATATTTACAATACCGTATTGGTCAGTAATATTCCACATCTGACTGATTTTCTGTCAGAAGGGACACGGCGCTTTATTTATCTGGTTGATGAGTTCTATGATCGGGGTGTCAAACTGTTGCTGACTTCTGAAGACTCGATTATTGAACTGTATGATGGTCAGAAACTGGCATTTGAAATTGAGCGGACACGTTCACGCTTGCTGGAAATGCAGTCGGATGAATATCTGCATTCCGAACATCGACAGATACAGGTCGCAAAAACCTCATAAATTTACAAACGTATTCTTCGGAATGTCTTTTTTTATAAATTTAGATAGAGAAGGCTTTATTCTTGTTTGATTTTTGCTATAAATAAAGGCGTTTAAAAATGTGAGGACATTGCAGACCTAAACTGTAAGTACCCAGAAATTTGATTTTTTGATAAAGAGATAAAGTTGTGCTTGTCAATACATCTTATAGAGAAAATGCTTACTATTTAGGAATGTGATATTACTATTCAGACTAGTATAAATCGGTATACTAGGAATCTTGTTATAAGAAGTTAGCACCATCAGGAAAGACAATGACTGTACGTATTCAACAAGGCAAGCTAGCGATTGCTAAAGAACTTTACGATTTCATCGAAAATGAAGCTTTACCAGGATCTGGTTTAGATAGTGAAACTTACTGGAAAAACTTCGAGCAAGTCGTTGTCGATCTGAGCCCAAAAAACAAGGCACTATTGGCTAAGCGTGATCAACTACAAGCCAAGATTGATGAATGGCACCGCAATAATGAATTTGAGTTAAATGCGTATAAAGCATTTTTAACTGAGATTGGTTACTTAGTACCAGAAGTTGCTGATTTCCAAGTAACGACTGAAAATGTAGATGAAGAAATTGCATTATTAGCTGGTCCTCAGCTTGTTGTGCCAGTACGTAACGCACGCTATTGTTTAAATGCTGCGAATGCACGTTGGGGTTCATTATACGATGCACTTTACGGTACTGATGTAATTTCTGAAGAAAATGGTGCAGAGAAAGGTAAGGGATACAACCCAGTCCGTGGTGACAAGGTTATTGCATTCGCTAAAGATTTCTTAAACCAGACTTTCCCGTTGGCACAAGGTTCACATGCCGATGCAACTAAATATGCAGTTGATCACAATCGTTTAGTTGTAACTTTAAAAGATGGTTCAACAACCTCTTTGGCTCATGAAGCTCAATTTGTTGGCTTTAATGGGGATGCTGCAAACCCAACTGAAATCGTTTTATTAAATAATGGCTTGCACGTTATTATTGATATCGATGCAAACAGCCCAATCGGTAAAACTGATGCGGCTGGCGTTAAAGATTTAACTCTAGAAGCTGCTATTACAACGATCCAAGATTTAGAAGACTCAGTTGCAGCTGTTGATGCAGAAGAGAAAGTTGAAGGCTACCGTAACTGGTTGGGCTTGATGAAAGGTGACTTACAAGAGTCTATCGAGAAAAATGGTAAAACCATTACCCGTGCCTTGAACAAAGACCGTACAGTTCAAAACTTAATTGGTGGCACCACAACTTTACATGGCCGTTCATTGATGCTTCTTCGTAACGTTGGTCATTTAATGACTAACCCAGCGATCCTTGTGGATGGTGAAGAAGTGTTTGAAGGTATCATGGATGCGTTAGTTACTCCATTACTTACCATTTCAGATATTCGTGGCGAAAACGAAAATAAGAACTCTCGTAAAGGTTCTATGTATATCGTTAAACCAAAAATGCATGGTCCAGAAGAAGTTGCATTTGCAGTTGAATTATTTGAACGTGCAGAACAAGCACTTGGTTTACCTGCGAAAACACTCAAAATCGGTATCATGGATGAAGAACGTCGTACTTCAGTTAATTTGAAAAACTGTATTGCTGCTGCAAAAGACCGTACGATTTTCATTAACACTGGTTTTATGGATCGTACGGGTGATGAAATCCATACCTCTATGGAAGCAGCGCCAATGGTCCGTAAAGAAGCTGTTAAAGCTCAGAAATGGATTGCTGCTTACGAAAATCGTAACGTTGCGATTGGTTTGGCATGTGGCCTACAAGGTAAGGCGCAAATTGGTAAAGGCATGTGGCCAAAACCAGATAGCATGAAAGATATGTTGGCGACTAAGACAGCTCATCCAAATGCGGGTGCTTCTTGTGCATGGGTTCCATCACCAACAGGTGCAGTTCTTCACGCAATGCATTATCACCAAATCAATGTAAAAGCTCGTCAAGATGAATTAGCATCTCAAGACATGTTGACTTTGGATGATTTGTTAACGCCTCCTTTTGCACCAGAAACAAACTGGAGTGCTGAAGAGTTGAATAACGAACTTGAAAATAACTGTCAAGGTATCTTGGGTTATGTTGTACGTTGGGTTGATCTAGGGGTAGGTTGTTCAAAAGTGCCAGACATCAACAACGTTGGTTTGATGGAAGACCGTGCAACTTTACGTATTTCTTCTCAGCATGTTGCAAACTGGTTGCGTCACGGTATCGTAACGAAAGAACAAGTTGAAGAAGTGCTTAAACGTATGGCTGTGATTGTTGATCAGCAAAATGCCAATGATCCGCTTTATACGCCAATGGCACCAAATTTTGATGGTATTGCATTCCAAGCTGCCGCTGATTTGATCTTCAAAGGTGCTGAGCAACCTTCTGGTTATACAGAGCCATTGTTACACGCTGCACGTTTAAAACTTAAAGGTTATACAGGTGATTAATTTCATCTAAAATAAAAAGCCTCCTCGGAGGCTTTTTTATTAAGTAAGGTGCTTGTGATTTTATGTGTGCTAACTACAAACCAGTAACACTTGAGCAATTACAACAACTTGAACTACCACTTGTTCCTTTTAACTATCTCGATGAGATTTATCCAAGTTATAAAACACCGTTATTATTTAAATCTGAACATGGATTGGAGTGGCGAGAAGTATTATTTGGTTTAGTGCCGAAATGGGCAGAGGATATTAACAGCTCTAAACGTGCTTATAATGCTAGACATGAGACCATTTTTGAGAAACCAAGCTTTCAGGAGGCAGCTTATAAATGCAAGTTCGGTATAATTCCAGTCACTGAGTTTTATGAAAGTAAATATATTGGAAATAAACCTCAACGATGGGGTGTAAGGCGTAAAGATGGCAGAGCCTTTTTTATTGCTGTACTTTATGAAATTTGTAAAATCAATAATCAAATTATTCGTTCAGCAGCGATGCTTACAATGGACGCAGTCGATCATCCGATGATGAAAGAATTTCATGAACCTGGCGATATAAAAAGATCAGTTGTCATCATTCCACATGATCGTCTTGATGCTTGGTTGAGTTTAAAACAACCACATCAAATGATTCAATTTATGCAAGGGTTTCCAGTCGAAGAGTTTGAATGTTTACATGTACCTAAGGCAAAAATAGCAAAACAAACACCCCAGTTAAATATGTTTGATCTTTTCTAAATAAAAAAGGTTTCTAATAAGAAACCTTTTTTATATTTTATCAATCAACGAGCAAGATTTTTAAACATATGTTTTAAAATTTCCATCGTCTTTTCAATTTGCAACGGCGTTAATCCATCAAATGATTGTTCTAATATTACAGAGGTTAGATCATTAATTTTAGTAATCATTTCTGTACCCTTATCAGTAAGATAAACGCGAGTAATACGACCATCTTCTTTACATGAATAAGTTTCAATATATCCCTCATCTTTAAGGCGATATACGATTTTTGTGGTTGTAGACATTTTAGAAATCACCATGTCTGAAAGTTCAGACACGCTTGCATGTGGTTTAACATTCAATGCAATTAAAATACGACGGCGAGAGTTGTCTAAACCATACTTCTTAAGTACATTATCGATATTTTGAACGTACTGTGCATTTACTTGAGAAATCCAGAAATAAGGAAAGTCTTCTAAGTTAAATGTTTCTGATGTAGGTAAAAAACGCGCATATTTTTTAGGCATTAAGTTATTTCCTATGCTTGTTACACAGAGTTGTTAGATGCAACTCCTAAATTCCATGAAATGTCTACAATTTATACGCTAGAAAAATGATGAAATCTAATTTTTCTAACATTCCATTTATAACAAATCTTCCTAAAAATGGTTGTATAACCATCTTTGCTTAGGATAGGGGTATCATCATGTAAACTACATAAAACTGTTATTAATGATGGTCTTACCTATCCATCGTACCCCAATTGTATTTCTACAGTGTTGCATTGTAGCTTATTTGTAGAACAAATGTATTGTAGAAAATAAATACAAATTATGACGTGACTTTTTTATAAAAGATTCTGTCTAAAATGTCATATGGCTTTAAAATTATTACATTTGTAAAATAAAATAATCGTAAAAACAAATTAAATACATATATTTGAATTTAACATTTGGTTAAAAATTAAAATCTATAGTGCTGCTAAAAAAGTTGAATAAATACATTCTTTATCACATTTAATCACTATTAGTTAATTAATTTGCTTAAAAAGAATACAAATGTAGCTTTATTATTTAATTTTATATTGTTAAAAAATAATTCATTGTAAAAAACTTCTACTTAGTTATGTCATTTATCGTTTATGTAAATAATTGTAAATTAAAAAGGCGCATCTAAATAGGATTACAAATTTAGATGCGCAAAAGGGTAAAGCTGTGAGTTTAGGGATTACATTCTCAGTTCTTTTTCTAATACGGGCCATAATTTCTGATGTGATTTTTTGAACATCAGCATATGTCCAATTTGTTTGTAACCATATTGTTGTGGTTTCAATTCAATCAAATTGGTTTGAGCATTAGGATAAAGTCTGAGTAAATCTTTAACATTTGCCTGTGTTGCGATTTCATCATCACTTGCCCAAATTGATGTAATCGGACAGACAATCTCTTGGTGATAATCAGCAAAAATACTTTTACCAATTGCATTCATGACATAACCAGGTTGACTACAAAATTCAGCCCATTGTTTTGCTACATTTTTAGGTAAATTTTCACCCATACCAATAAATTGTGTTGCACCGTATCCTTTAATAGCACTGGATATTGGAAAAATGACATTAAACATTAATGGAGCAAGAAGTTTAGTTTTTCCTTTTAAGCCTTTTACATGACCCGTTGAACCAGCGATTGCGACAACTTTAGCAACTTTTTGATGGTTAGGGTTGATTCCAAGTAATTGACCACCGGCACTATGTCCCAAAATAATCACTTGTTTAGCTTGAGCGCGATTCAAGAGTGTTTCGATGGCTGCGGGAATATCTAATAAACCCCAATCATTGATACTGGCATTCGAATTTTTCAGTGCCCCATGTAAAGATTGACCTATTCCTCTAAAGTCAAAACTTAAGACCTTGTAGCCTTCTTGATTTAACCATTCAGCAAATGAGTGATAAAAACCTTTGGTAATACCTGTTGCTGGACAAATTAGAATCGGAAATGGTTTGGTGGCATCACTTGCTGGATAATACTGTGCTGCAAGTTGGTAACCATCTTTACAGCTGATCCAAAATGATTCAAATGTAGTCATTTGAGAAATACTCTTGTCTAGACATATTTCCAGTTTATACAAGTTCTAAAAAGAAACTCGTTTAAAAAATGACTTAAAAGTCAAATTTTATGTAATATAGCTATTTTTGGAAAAACAATTTGGGGAAAAGGGAATGTTAATTTTAACTAGTGCAACCAAATTGGCGATCATTTTTAGTGGAATATTTCTTTGGATAGGGATGCTAACTGGTGTTTGGAAGTATTATCAAATTAGAAATACAGAGCTTGCACGTGCACATTATTATGTCGATATTGCACATCGCAGTAGTTTGCTTTATGCCGCTGCGAGTTTAATCTTGGCTGCATTAAGTTATTTTACAAGTTTATCGGATAGTTTGAGTCTATTTTGCGTTGTGGCGAATTTATTCTTTTTCTCAATGTCGATTTTGGTCTATATCATTCATGGAATGTTAAAAGATACAACGAATCAGTTTAAGCAACCGCATAAGTTGGGGCAGTGGTCGATTCCAAGATGGTGTATGACATTTTTAATGTTGAGTTTAATAATGGTCGAATTAGGTGCTACAGCAGTATTACTATTAGGAACAATCTTAAAATTTACCAGTTAGAAAAATGGATGATTACTCATCCATTTCTTATATTAAAAATTCTTTTGGCGCTCAGCACTTATCTGTCGAAACTTTCGATCAATAATCCCCCACGTACAAAAGGCTAAAGACACGATTAAAGCGTATGCAAAATATTCAGGTTTTAAATTACCCTTAATAGTGCCTTGCAATAACAGCGTCGCCATTAATGCAAATGTCGTAATTGCATATACGATGGAATCATTGGTCTTTAGAGTGTCAATGAAGACTTGCTTGTTGAAATGTAATGAGAACATCTCCATCCCTCCTTGAGTAGTGATGACAAAAGCTAATCGTTTTTGTCAGAATTAAGATTAAAGTTGTACTTTTATTTTTTCAGTATTTCAATAGCTAATTTCACTATTTTTTAAATAAATTTATGAATGTATTGATTTCTATATAGATTGAACATTTTTTGAGTGTATTAAGGTTATTTTTATTATGAATAGTGGTGTGGGTTTTTTACAATTTGAAAAAGTTGCTGAAAAGATGTTGTTGTGATTCAGATCAAATACAGTGTGAATAATACGGGTAGAGGTAGATAGAAATAAGATAAAAAATAATTTGTCGTAAACAAAAAATGTAAGTTGGATAAAAGAACATTTTTTGTATAGCTAAAATTATGTTTGGGTAAAACATCATTTTAACGACAAATCATTTTAATTTTGAGAAGCAGTATTGCTAGAGAATCGATCTACAGCAATTGCGATAACGAGTACGACCAATGAAGGCAATAACCAAGCAAGGTTCTGTTCATTCAACGGTAAATTATTAATGAATTGAGGGAGTTGTTCAGAGAATCCAGCCGCTTTGAGTGCTTCAATAATGCCAAAAAGAAAAGCAACAGCAGTAACAGAGCTCACGACAGTTGAAGGTTTATTCCAATATTTCCAGAAGAAACTCATCATAATCACAACAATCGCTGGTGGATAAATTGCACTCAACACTGGAACAGAGAACGCAATTAGTTTTGTTAAGCCTAAATTAGAAATTAATAATGAAAATCCAATTAAGATAAAAACTAATAATTTATACGGTAAGCCTGTTAATTCAGTGAAATACTCTGCACATGCACAGGTTAAACCAATTGCAGTTACCATACAGGCAAGAAAAATCAAACCAGCTAAAAACAACGAACCTAGATCACCGAAGGCGTGTTGTACATAAGCATGCAGAATTACTGCACCATTCGCTGCATTCGCCGCAACTTCATGGCTACCTAATCCAAGTTTAAATAGGCTGATATATACTAGTGTTAAACCTACACCAGCAATTAAACTCGCGATAATCGCATATTTGGTGATCAGCTTTGAATCTGTCACTCCACGAGACTGAATCGCTTGAATAATCACAATACCGAATACTAAGGCACCCAAAGTATCCATCGTTAAATAGCCGTTTACGAAGCCTTCAGAAACAGGACTAGTCACATACTTATGGATTGGTGGAGAAATATAGCCAGTAGGGATAAGGATTGCTGCAATACCAAGAACCGCTAGAGCAGCAATTTTTAAAGGAGCTAAGACGTGACCTACTGTATCTAATAATTTATTCGGGTAAAGCGAGATCACAGTGACAAGTGTAAAATAAATAACACTATAAATCAGTAGACTGCTATTTGATGTACCAAAATATGGAGCAAATCCTATTTCATAAGAAACAGTTGCAGTACGTGGTGTGGCAAATAATGGTCCAACAGACAAATAACAGACAATCGTGAGGAGTAAGCTAAAAAAGCGTCCAAGTGGCGAGCTGATAATTTCAATAGAGCCTTGCATACGAGACAAAGCCATAATGGTAATTACAGGTAGACCGACTGCGGTAATTAAGAATCCAAAAGCAGCGAGCCAAACATGCTCACCTGCTTGTTGCGCAACGATAGGGGGGAAAATAATATTGCCAGCACCAATGAAGAGTGCAAAGGTCATGAAACCGAGAGCAATAATATCTCCTGTACGAAGATGGTTCATAAAAGGGAGGTATAAAATAAAAGTGCGGATTCTAGAACAAATTTGTAGTCATTTGAAACTAATTTTATGTGAAATTTGGTTTATTTTTGTCTAATAAGAACTGATTAAAATCATATAATTAGCATTGGTAAACTTAATTTATTGAAAAGATTTTAAAAGTAAAAAATATAGCCCTTTATACTTTTTTACTATGATGCCGATTGAAATTAAATGTAAAATAATAGCAACCGTTCAATCTTAAAACGATTGAAGATTTTTGTACGACAGCGTACAACTGTTGAAATACGAGATGCAGTACAAAAATGAATCTGCATGTTGCATTAACCTATATTTAAATAAGGAAAATCTCGAATGAGAGCTTCTACTGTGACGATTAAATCTGAGCAAGATATTGAGAAATTACGTATCTCAGGACGTTTAGCGGCACAAGTATTAGAAATGATTGGTGATTATATTAAGCCCGGCGTTTCAACTGAATATTTAGACGATATTTGCAACGACTATATCGTAAATACTTTGCAGGTGATTCCAGCCAATGTGGGATATCATGGTTTTACCAAGACGACATGTATTTCAGTCAATGAAGAAGTGTGCCATGCAATTCCTTCCGCAAAGAAAATTTTGCAAGAAGGCGATATATTAAATATCGATGTTGCTGTAATCAAAGATGGTTATTTTGGGGATACCAGCCGCATGTATTTTGTGGGCGAGCCGAGCCCAGAAGCGAAGAAACTGGTGGAAACAACTTATGAAGCCATGCTTGCAGGGATTCATACGGTAAAACCAGGTGCGACACTCGGTGATATTGGTTATGCAATTCAATCCGTTGCGCAACGTGAAGGTTATAGTATTGTCCGAGAATATTGTGGTCATGGTATTGGTCGTATCTATCATGAACAGCCGAATATTTTGCATTATGGTCAAAAAGGACAGGGCATGACCTTGAAAAAGGGTATGGTATTTACGATTGAACCGATGGTGAATGCTGGTAAACGGCATGTGAAAGAACTGAATGACGGATGGACTGTGGTGACACAAGATAAGTCCTTATCAGCGCAATGGGAACATATGGTTGTTGTTACTGATGATGGTTTTGAGTTGTTAACACCTTGGCCAAATGGAACAGGACACTATCCAGCGGTGTAATGCATTTAAAAAAGAGCTTGAATAATTCAAGCTGTTTTTTTATTCGGTGATTCTGTTAATTGTTCTACTAAATAATCGATAAAGACTCGTACAGCGGGTAATAGACCTCTACGTGACGGATAAACGGCATGGAAAATACCATGTGGGGCAGTCCATTCAGGTAAAACTTTGACCAATTGGCCTGATTTTGTGAAATCTTGTGCAATACTATCTGGTAATAAAGCAATTCCACAATTTTGACTTGCCAATTCCGCGAGCATCAACAAATTCGAACCCATAATGACAGGATTTACTTTAATTTTCTTTTGTTGATTTTCAGGTCCAAATAATAAAAAGTGTTGATCTAGATGTTCTTCGGACATACTGATAATACGATGCTCAGATAATTGTTCTGGTGTTGTTAAATGACCGAATTCATTTAAATAAGCTTGACTAGCAAATAGACGTTGCTCAATTGCTGTAAACTGACGCAAAACTAAATTAGGGTCATCGTCTAGCTTAGAGCGAACACGTAAGGCGAGATCAACGCCTTCGTTAATTACATCAATTCTGCGATTGCTTACCATCATTTGAACCCGAACTTCAGGGTACTTCTTTAAAAAGCTCGGTAATATTTTCGCCATTTGATTTTGTGCAATATCAACTGGAACACTGACTTTAATTACACCGCGTGGTTCGCTACTTAAGTGATTGACAACATCATGTGCAGCTTGGGCTGCATTCATCATCACTTGAGCATGACGATAAACATCCATACCAATATCGGTAACGGCAAAGTGTCGTGAACTACGTTGAATTAAGCGTACACCCAGCTGTTCTTCGAGATTGTAAACTCTGCGACTTAATTTGGATTTAGGAATATCAGTTGCTCTTTCAGCCGCACTAAAACCACCATGTTCGACAACAAGGGCAAAGCAATAAAAATCATCTAAATCCGTTAGCATTACGCTATAAACTCCAGCTTTTGTGATTAGGGTGAATCATTATAAAAGAGATTATTAAACATTTTGGAGTAATAAATCTCGAACCTGTTGGTATTCTTTCAAACGCTCAAAATCTTTGACTGTTGGTGATTGAATGCGAGATAAGTCCATATTGTCATTGATATCTGCTAATTTAACAACACGTGCGATTGGATTTTGTCGCGCTCGTTGAGCTGCTTCTAGACGAGTTTCTCCTTGTTTTTTAGTGAGTGCGACGATTGCGTCAATGATATGCTCTTGAAAACCGAATTGGTATAAATCTTCAATCGTTGTTTCAGTATCTTCTAAAATATCATGTAAAACGGCCACAATTTTATGTTCAATTGTAGGAACATTTAACATGACTCTTAATGGATGCAATATATAAGGGGCATTTGCTTTATCTACTTGCCCTTCATGTTGTTTTGCAGCTAGTGAAATCGCTTGTTCAAGTGTTGCCATAATTTAAATCCCTGTTATTCAGATAGATTCATAGATCGTATTCTTTTAAACTAAATCCAAATTTTCTATGCTTTAAAATTATGACATACCAACTTATAAACGTTATCGATGCGACTCAAAACATAGCATGTCCATATTGTTATCAAGCTGTTTTAGATTGGGAACAAGAACAGTATATTCAGCCGTGTGAGCATACTTTATTCCTGGCTATGGATTTAGGTTTTGAATTTATTGCTGATCGTTTTGAAGCAGTTCTACCACAGTCGGTTGATGAAATTCATGAAGATCCAAGTATGAATATTTATGAGACGATCACTCAGGCAGAATATCCAAACATGCAAATTTACAAAGCCGATTTAGGGCTAGAAGGTATGTTTCGGTATGTTGGTTTTAGCTTAAACTAAAACTCATTGTAATAAAAAAGCCAATCATTTGATTGGCTTTCATTTTTTAGCTTATGCTTCAGGAGCAGGGCTATACTGTTCAACTAATGGTTTTAACTCACCATTTTGGAACATTTCAAGCATGATATCGCTACCACCAATGAGCTCGCCGTTTACCCATAATTGTGGGAAAGTAGGCCAGTTAGCAATTTGAGGTAATGTTGTACGAATATCTTGATTTTCCAAGATATTTACATAGGCAAATGGGCGACCAATTTGGCTAAGTGCTTCAACTGCACGCGCAGAAAAACCACATTGCGGAAATTGTGGAGTGCCTTTCATGTAAAGTAAAACAGGGTGTTTCGCAATTTGATCACGAATTAACGCTACTGTATCACGCGCTTGTTCCGTCATAGATAGATCCTCAACTAATCTTCGTAAATTATATACTGAAAAACAGTTTTGCGGCTATTGCTAAAGATTTTTCTTATATAAATGTGAGTTTGAGCTTTCAATCTACTCAAGTTTTTGCTTATATAACTTTTTTCACCACAACTAATGATAGATTGAGTTTGTTATGACTAATATCACTCTTGCTCCTGTGCAACCTGATCAACCATCACATCTTATGGCAACTTATGGTCGCCAGGCGATCAGCTTTGTACGAGGACGAGGGGCGTATTTATATACAGCGGATGGTACAGAATATTTGGATGCCTTAACAGGTATTGCTGTTTGTGGTTTAGGGCATGCACACCCAGTGATTGCGGAAGCGATTGCGGAACAAGCTGCAACTTTAGTGCATACCAGTAACTTATTCGAAATTCCTTGGCAAACTGCTGCAGCTCAAAAACTTGCACAAGTTTCTGGAATGGAAGAAATTTTCTTCTCAAACAGTGGCGCTGAGTCAAATGAAGGTGCGATCAAAATTGCACGTAAATTTGGTTCTAAACAAGGCATTAGCAATCCTAAAATTATTGTTGCTGAACAATCTTTTCACGGTCGTACTTTGGCGACTTTATCTGCGACAGGCAATAAAAAAGTTCAAGAAGGTTTTGCACCTTTGGTTGAAGGCTTTATTCGTGTGCCATTTGGTGATGTTGAAGCGATTCAAGAGGCAGCTATCAATCATCCAGATATCGTTGCAATCTTGATTGAACCAATTCAAGGTGAAGGTGGTGTCAATACAGCACCGCAGGGTTTTAGTTACCTCGAGGAAGTTCGTGCTTTATGTAATCAGCATAATTGGTTAATGATGCTTGATGAAATTCAAACAGGGAATGGACGTACAGGTAAATACTTTGCTTATCAACATACGAACATTATTCCTGATGTCATGACCACTGCGAAGGGTTTAGGAAATGGTTTCCCTGTGGGTGCAGTAATGACACAGGGTAAAGCGATCGGTTTACTGGGTGCAGGCAGCCATGGTTCAACATATGGCGGGACAGTACTTGGCTCACGTGTGGTTTACACTGTACTTGCTACGCTTGAAAATGAAAAAGCCGTTGAAAATGCAGCCATAGTTGGAGCCTATATTGTTGATCAACTACGAGCTCAATTGATTGATCAAAATGTACAGGTGCGTGGCTTTGGTATGATGATTGGTGTTCAATTACCAAAAGATTGTGCTGAACTAGTTGGTATTGCACGTGATGAATATAAGTTGATTATTAATGTAACGGCAGGTTCAGTGGTACGTTTATTACCACCATTAAACATGACTCAAGCTCAGGCTGATGAATTGTTGAAGCGTCTTGTACCTGCAATTCAAGGCTTTTTAGCAGCGTAATGACGTATTAGTCATACAATAAAAAAGGGCAATTTGAATTGCCCTTTTTTGCGGCGATTAGCCTGAAATATATTGTTGAAGTTGTTCGATAAGAACGCGTTGATCTTCCATTGCAGCTTTGACTAAGTCACCAATTGAAATAAAGCCAACAAGTTTTTCTTTATCTAAAACAGGTAAGTGACGCAAATGGCGATCAGTCATTAACTGCAAGCATTCTTCAACTGTATTGTTTAAACCAACGGTGATGACTTTAGATGTCATAATATCTGACACAGGTGTTGTATTTGATGAACGCTCCATCAATGTCACTTTACGTGTGTAGTCACGTTCAGAGAAAATACCAACTAGCTTTTCATCTTCTGCAACGACTAAAGCTCCCACGCCTTTATCTGCCATAATTTTGATTGCTTCAAGTACAGTCGCATTTGGCGAAATTGTAAAAATTGATTGTACAGCTTTATTTTTGATGACTTGGGCAACGATTGTCATTGTTTATCTACCTCTGTTGTATTGTCATTTTCATTTAACTTAACGGTATTTTTTTTAATTGCAAAGTCCTAAATGCACAACAATGATAACTTTCTCTTGCGAATGTCTAAAAAGTCATCATGGTTTGTGGGCAAATTTATTACCCCATAACTGGTTCTGGCATAAAAAAGAAATGCTGCATTTGTTGTGTCGAAAGTTTGAATTTGCGATGCGAAGAATTAAATAAAGCAGGTTCTACTTGTAAACGCGTTAAGGTTGGTAATAGTGATTCATGAAAATCTTTAGGTGTAATTTTACGTGGTTTATAATTTTTCCAATTTGATTTTGCATAACGGTGTGCTTGTACGCCATTCAACCAAAATGGGAATACATGACCATCGTGATCGGACTTGATTGCCCAACCTTGATGATATAAACCCCAAAGTACGCCACAATACATCATTGTTTTTAGAATTGAAATTTTAATCATCAACTCGCGTGATACTGGTTGGAAATTATTAAAACGATACATGTTCGTAAACTAATTTGATTTAAACTCATGTTTAATTATAAGAAATTTATATGGCATTTATGTTTAAACAATTGATCTAAATCGTAAGCAAATATTCTTTTGGGTCAAAATATCATCTTGATTATTCAATCTTTGCATCAGATAAAATCAATTCAGAAAGACTCTAGAAATATTTTTTTATTAAAGTTAACACTACCTGAGCAAATCAAAGCTTTGATGCAGCGCAAGTTAGACCTTGAGAGGTAGCGATGTTGTACGTTTTAAGGAGGTATTAAAAAACGCCACCTGAGTGACGTTTTCTTATGCTTGCATTGTTGCTAACTTTTGCCAATATTGAGCTTTCAAAGAATCACGTTCTACTCGAAAACCTTGATAATACAGTTCCGCTAAAAATAATGCTGCTTTACCGTGACCTGCTTGAGCTACTTGTTCAAGCTCTTTCACAGCATCTAGAAAGTTTTTTTGCGATTGAATTGTATTTACTGCATTGGCATACACATGCTCTAGTTCATGTTGTGTAAAATGCTGAATCATATATAACTCCTTATTTTAATTATGATTACTTCAGATTCTATTCAAAGATACTTTACTTTGAACTTAAGTCACTATAACTCTGAATTATGAAATAATTATGACAACATTACTTGAATTGTCAAGTATATTGCGTGTCATTATGTAATTTGTAAGCTTACACGATTAAACACTTCTCGCAAATATTTTTAAGTAAAATCAAAGTGAAAATAATAGAAATAGATAAGGAGAATAATATGTCAATTGTAATTGATGGCTTCAGCTTTGATGTACCGCCAGCAGAAAGCCAAATTATTGCTTTAGCTCACCATCACCGTAAATTACTCGATGAGGCAATCTTTCATCAGGAGATTCACTTAGGTGACTATTGTTTAGCACAGCGTAAAAGAGTTTACGATTTCGCAAGTCATTTAAGCCCTGAACAAAAAGATCGGTTTTATGATATTTACAATGGCGAGTTGAAACGTATTGCTGATGATGATGATTTACATCCAGCTGATGCTGAAAGTGGTGTAGGGATGTTTGCTATATTTTTGGCACTTGTGATTATTGCATTTATTTTATATTTCGCCTTTGTCCGTTCGCTGATGAGTTGATTAATATCATATGAGCGTTCAATAAACTTACTAGCGGTGAATTATTGAACGCTACACTTGTTCTCAGCGAGCTAGACACATACACTACATCTAATTCGAGGTAGATTATGCTGTCTATAATTTCTAAACATAAATTTCTACAATCTAAATTGAGGTTGAAAATTGACCAGTTTTATAATGCTTTGGTCAGTATCATTATTTTGTCTATTTTTATCCTTGCATTTTATGCGTTGAAACGTCCTGTCAATCCTTTGCAATATCAACAAGTACTTCAGTTTTCACAGCAAGCCAGTCATCCTAAAACACAACAAATGGCAGTACATATACTGGAAAATTCTCAGATTCGCCGTGAAGATTATTTAAAGCTTTTGAACGCTTATCAATTTGAATCTAGTCGAATCAAAGAGTACCCAGCGATGGCACAAGAAGATGAATAAGTTTTAATCGACTCATTTCTATTTATAAATGAACAGTTTGCCTTAGTCAGGAAAAAGAAATCAATTTGTGCTAGACTGACCATCTTTAAAAAAGCTGCTTTTTTTCTCAAGGAATCGACATGCAACAGCAATCGAATATGCAAAATAAATTCTTGATAAATGCCGATATCGGAGATGACGATGTCACATTACCAAGTTTACCTGCTGTCGATGTTCCCATTATTGAGCCAATAGCTAAAAATACTGTTGAAACGCCATCATCTGCAGTTGTGGAAGAAACATCTGTTCCTGCTGTTACAGAAGAAGCCAAGTCAATGGGTTTCTTTGGTCGTATGAAGGATGGTTTGACTAAAACGCGCCGTAGCTTTACGGATGGTATGGTCAATATCTTAATTGGTGGCAAAGAAATTGATGATGAGTTATTAGAAGAAGTTGAAGAACAGCTACTCATCGCCGACATTGGTGTCGATGCGACCAAAACTATTATCGCGAATCTTACTGAAAGAACTGCGCGTGGAGATTTAATTTATTCGCATGCGCTCTACAAAGCATTACAAGAAGAGTTGGTTGCATTACTTGCACCACGTGTCAAACCATTACATATCGATCCAAATAAATCGCCTTATGTGATTTTAATGGTGGGTGTAAATGGCGTAGGTAAAACGACGACCATTGGTAAATTGGCTAAACGTTTACAAGGTGAGGGTAAAAAAGTCATGCTTGCGGCGGGTGATACCTTCCGTGCTGCAGCGACTGAGCAACTACAAATTTGGGGTGAACGTAACGATATTCCAGTTGTCGCTCAGGGGCATGGTGCTGACAGCGCGTCGGTTATCTTTGATGCTTTTGAAAGTGCGCGTGCAAAGGGTATTGATGTTCTTATCGCAGATACAGCAGGTCGTTTGCAAAATAAATCAAATCTTATGGAAGAGTTGAAAAAAGTTAAACGTGTGATGCAGAAGATTGATGCAACTGCACCGCATGAAATTATGTTAATTGTAGATGCGGGGACAGGCCAAAATGCAATTAACCAAGTGCAACTGTTTGATGAAGCGGTTGGCTTAACGGGTATTACGATTACTAAACTTGATGGTACAGCGAAAGGCGGTGTGTTATTTAATATCGCGAGCCGTACCCATGTACCAATTCGTTATATTGGTGTCGGTGAAAAGATTGATGATTTACGCCCATTCTCAGCAAAGTCATTTGTTGCTGCATTATTTGAAACTGATAAGTAATTAGTTTATGTTAAAAAGACTCCACTCAATGTGGAGTTTTTTTATAGTTCACAAATAGTATTGTTTCAAAAATAAAACGATCTGTCATATTTTTTAGACTATTCCTAAAAAATGTATCGTTATACACTACATTCAATCCAAGATAACGCCTTAAAGGTATAGTAGGAATAACAACATGAGTAATTTTCTAAATAGCATTAAATCACGTCGTACCATTTATGCAATTGGTAAAAATCTTACAGTTGACCAAGCAACGATTGAAGAAACAATTCGCGAAGCAGTAAAACAAAGCCCATCATCATTCAACTCACAAACTTCACGTGTTGTAACTTTATATGGTGAATCACACCATAAATTTTGGGAAATTGTTCGCGAAACTTTACGTAAAATGGTTCCAGCAGAAGCATTTGCAAATACTAGCGTGAAAATTGATAGTTTCTCAGCAGGTTTTGGTACAGCGTTATTTTATGAAGATCAAGATGTTGTAAAAGGTTTACAAGAGCAATTCGCATTGTATGCGGATAACTTCCCAGTTTGGTCTGAACATTCAAGTGCGATTGCACAGTTCGCAACATGGACTGCATTATCTGAAATTGGTGTTGGTGCATCATTACAGCACTATAATCCAATTGTGGATGCCGAAGTGGCTGAAACTTTTGATATTCCATCAAACTGGAAACTACGTGCCCAGTTAGTATTCGGTTCTATTGAAGCGGCTGCTGGTGAAAAAACCTATATGGATGATGCTGCACGTTTCAAAACTTTTAACTAAGTAAATATACGTCTCATTAAAAAGAGCACTCAATGTGCTCTTTTTTTATTTAAGGGTTTGTATTCGCCAAAAGAACTATGGCGCTTAGCATTAGAATTGATGTATATATCTTAAAAAAGCCAAATTGTTGGAATAGACAGTTTTGTTTTATGTCATAAAATGGTCATAATCGCAGAGCATAGTGCTTACGATTTCATAAATTGTTTATATCGAGAAGAGTCTAATGTCTTTAAGAGTTGGTGTTGCTGCTTTCGGGTTATTATTGAGTAGTTCAGTTTTTTCAGCAGTCACAATCACTGCACCTGAAGAAATCGTGATTCTTGCGGTAAATGGTCAAGAAGTAAATAATGGCTTAATTCCTTCAAAGAAAAACAACTATCAGGTTGATCCTGGGAACTTAACGGTAAATGTTCGTTATCGTGAATATTTTGAACACTTAAATGGTGAACACGATATTGTGAAATCTGGTGTGGTAACAATTCAAACAGCAGATCTAAAAGATAATCAAACTTATAATTTGGCACTGGTAAATGCTCCAAAAGACTTTAGTGAAGCAAAAAAATTTGCTGAACAGCCTACGGTTGCTTTATATGATCAAAGCAAAAAACTTGTAGTACAGCAAACTGGTGCAAATAATGAAGCTCAACCGTGGTTTTCAGGTAACAGTTTGCTAGGTCGTACTTTAGATTTAACGCAAAAAAACAAAAATAATGTCGTGAATCAACCTGCACCCGTATATGCAGCTTCGACAACAAGTGTAGCACCTGTTGCTGTAACAGCAACAACGGCAGTATCGGGCAATATAAAAACCACAGATCAGCAACTCGTAGACTTGTGGCAAAAAGCATCAAAAGCTGAGCGTCAAAAATTTATGGCGTGGTTAGCAGGGCAAACGAACTAATTGCTCCACTGTAAAAGAACCGATGTTATCATCGGTTTTTTATTGAGCGTATAAAATAGAAATGTCTTTAAACATTAGAACTGCAAAAAATGATGATGTAGCGCAATTGGTTGAATTAATCAATTTGGCTTATCGGGCTCAATCTGAGCGAAGTTGGACCACCGAAAAAGCATTTGTAGATGGAACACGCATTACTAATGAGCAATTGAATGGAGACTTGAGCCGATCCAATTTTAAACTGTTTGTTGGCGAGAATGAACAAGGTTTGTTAGTTGCTTGTATTGGACTCAGTCTTGATCATAATTCTGTTGAAATTGGAACTTTTGCGATTGATTCATCGGTTCAAAACTTAGGATATGGCAAACAAATGCTCAATTATGTTGAAGCATATGTTGCACAGAGTTGTTCGGAAGTTCGTGATTTAATTATGTATGTCTTGGATGTTCGCTCTGAGTTAATCGCATATTATCAGCGTCGTGGTTATCAAATTACAGGTCATACAGAGCCTTATCCTGTAAATGCAAATGTAGGTCAGCCGTTGGTGCCAATTCAGTTAATTGAAATGAAAAAGACGATCATATAGCCTATTGATTATAAATTAAAAATTTTAAATTACATTGTAATTACTTTGTATGTTATTAAATGATCATTCAAAACGACACAAAAAAGAGGAAGCCATGCTTCCTCTTTATATTTGATTTGTTAAAGATTAATTACCAATCCAAATATAATAGCCTAAGATCATCAGAGGCCATGCAATATAAGGACTAAATAACCATTTCCATAACCAAAATCTTGGTATAAACCCAACACCATGAATAAAACCGCCAGAAATACCGACCATGACGAGCATCAGCATACTGTGGTTGTAGTGACCATTGGCATCTAACATTAATGATGGGTGTACCAATAAAATAGCAGCAAGTGGCAATGCCAACAAAAACGAAACGGTCATTGCAAGCACTTGAGCTTTACTATTCTTCGGTGTTGTCATTGCTTCAGCCATTTTATTATTCCTCATCTAAATCTTGATGGTGTTCGATATAGAGTGCACTGAGTACACCTGCGAAGCATGCCATCAAAATGCCTAGAATCCATGCAAAATACCACATTTCACATCTCCTCATTAGTACAAACTATGTGAATTTTCTTCAATGTGTTTGTTAGTGATGACACCCCACATTTTGTAATAAGACCAAGAGGTATAGATCAAAATGAGAGGAACAAAAATACAAGCAGCAACAGTCATTACACCTAGAGTTTTGTGACTAGAAACAGCATCCCACATCGTTAAACTTGATGTTGGGTCGATACTTGATGGCAATAAGAATGGGAATAATGCAAAACCAGCAGTTAAGATAGCACCCACAATCATCAGACTCGTACCTGTAAAGCTTGCAGCTGCCTTACGTTTTCCAGCACTAAGAATAACCAATAATGCACCTAGGATTGCAACAATTGGTGCAGCCATAGTAATTGGGTAAGTTGAGTAGTTATTCAACCAACCATGGTTTGCATTTGTTACCACTTCTTTTGCAAGTGGGTTTAATGCAGCATTAGTATTAACAGCAGTAGCATAACTATAGCCTGAGATATTTCCAAACAATAACCAAGCGCCAGCCGCTAAGAAACATACAAGGAATGCGATTGCCATAATTTGAGTTGCTTTAGCCGAACGGTTATGTAAATCACCATCAGTACGAAGCATTAACCATGCGCCGCCATGAGCAGATAACATTGACAAACTCACGATACCGCAAATCAGCGCAAATGGATTCAATAATGCAAAGAAGCTGCCTGTGTATTCAGAACGTAAGGTGTCGTCTAAGCTAAATGGTACGCCCAAAAATAAGTTACCAAATGCAACACCGAATACTAGTGCTGGTACAGCACCACCAATGCATAGACCCCAATCCCAAGAAGTACGCCATTGGGTATTTTCTAATTTAGAACGATAGTCAAATCCAACGGGTCTGAGGAATAGCGCAAATAGAACGAGTAGTAATGCCCAGTACATGCCAGAGAAAGCGACAGCATAAACCATTGGCCATGCAGCAAAAAGTGCACCACCAGCGGTAATAAACCAGACTTGGTTACCATCCCAGTGTGGTGCAATCGTATTGATTGCAGCACGTCTTTCAGAATCAGTTTTACCTACAAATGGCATCAGTGCCATTGAGCCCATATCAAAACCATCGGTGAGGGCAAAGCCAATCAGTAATACACCAACCAATACCCACCAAATAATTTTTAGGAGTTCATATTCGATCATGATTGAGCCTCCCCAGTTTTTGCAGCTAGTTTTTCAAAATGATATTTACCAGTGTGCAACGAACTTGGACCTAAACGAGCAAATTTGATCATTAAGTACATTTCAATAATGAGCAGTACCGTATAGAACGCAGCAAGTGCAATAATTGATCCCCATACATCACCTGTGCTTAAAGAAGATGCAGATAGATGTGTTGGTAAAACTTCACCAATAGACCATGGTTGACGACCACCTTCAGCTACATACCAACCTGTTTGAATTGCAATCCATGGTAGTGGAAGAGCAAATAGAGCAAATTTAAGTAACCACGGTTTTGTTTCGGCATTACGTTTAGCGACTGACCACGCAGCCAGTAGGAAAAGTAATAACATTAATGCACCAGAAGCCACCATCGCACGGAACGAGAAGAACAATGCAGCGACATTTGGAATGGTATCTTTAGTTGCTGCTTTGATATGTTCTTCAGTTGCGTCAACAACATTCGGTGTATATTTCTTTAATAGCAGACCATAGCCTAAGTCTTTTTGATTTTTTTCAAATGATGCAAGTAACTCTGGGGACTGATCGCCCGCACGGAGTTTTGTTAATTCGCTATACGCCACCATACCATTACGAATACGGATTTCATGCTCTTTCATCAAGTCATGTAAGCCAGTAACTTCTTTGTCTGTCGAGCGAGTTGCAATGATTCCCATAACATATGGAATTTTAATTGCATAATCGGTACGCATTTCTTTTTGGTTAGGAATACCAAATAAAGTAAATGCAGCAGGTGCGGGTTCAGTGTGCCATTCAGCTTCAATTGCAGCGAGTTTAGTTCTTTGCACATCACCCAATTCATAACCTGATTCATCACCAAGTAAAATGACGCAGAAAGTTGAAGCTAAACCAAAAATTGCAGCAATCGCGAAAGAGCGACGCGCAAAGGGCATATCACGTTTCTTTAGCATATAATAGCTTGAGATGGCGAGTACAAAAACTGCACCTGTGACATAACCAGCAGAAACGGTATGAACGAATTTAACTTGAGCAACAGGGTTGAAAATCAACGCTCCGAAGTCTACAAGTTCCATACGCATGGTTTCATAGTTAAATGCGGCACCAACAGGGTTTTGCATCCAACCATTTGCGATGAGAATCCACAAGGCTGACATATTAGAGCCAATCGCGACTAACCAAGTTACACCTAAGTGTTGAACTTTAGAAAGACGATCCCAGCCAAAGAAGAATAGACCAATAAAAGTCGATTCTAGGAAGAAAGCCATTAAGCCTTCAATTGCAAGCGGTGCACCAAAGATGTCGCCTACATAGTGAGAATAATAAGCCCAATTGGTACCAAACTGGAATTCCATCGTTAAACCAGTAGTTACACCTAAGGCAAAGTTAATCCCGAAGAGTTTCCCCCAAAATTTGGTCATGTCTTTGTAAATTTCTTTACCAGAAATCACATAAGTGGTTTCCATGATGGCAAGAATAAAAGCTAGACCTAAAGTTAGAGGGACGAAAATAAAGTGATACATTGCGGTCATTGCGAATTGGAACCGCGAAAGATCGACCACGCTTTCAGAAATCATCAACGTGTCTCCTGAGTTTTGGACATATCGCCAGCAATACGCTCGGCAACTTCATTGTTAAAATCTTTTGGAATCGTTGGGGCATCAAACCAGATATGTTTAACCACCATGAGAAGCACAACTTTAAGAATAAGAATGATTGTGATCTCTCTGATTAATCTTCGATTTGGATCTTGAGAACTCATGTTCATAGAACTTAGCCTCATATTTTTAAAGATGTTACATATTATTAATTAAAATTTATTAAAAATAAACCTTTAAGGCTTTTAAATTGAATTAATTTTATATTTTATATAAAAATCAATTATTTAAATAAATTTTGGTTAAATTTTGAAAATGTTATTATTACTCAACTAAAATAATATGAATTAATTTAAAAAACTGATTAAAACAGTTGTATTTATATTTTTAAATCTGATTAAAAAGGTTTGATTTATAC